>JBDSVV010000394.1:0-9239 GCA_039927035.1 Ornithinibacter sp.
CGTGAACTTCTTGATGAACGAAGGGCACGACCGCGTCCGCGAGGCCTACGGCGCCAACCACCCGCGGCTCACGGCGATCAAGAAGCGCTACGACCCGGACAACCTGTTCCACATCAACCAGAACATCCCGCCCAAGGAGTCACCCTGACCGACCGCACTATCGAACTCCCAGCAAAGGGCAGGCACCGCCCTCGCGGACCGACCTTGTCCGACAGCCCCGTACGCCGCTCGCCAACGAGCGCGCATTCCACCCACCACCACGAAAGTTGATTCCACATGTCCTACAACGTTTCCGGAAGCTACTTCGAATCCTGCAACTGCGACAGCGCCTGCCCGTGCGTGTTCCTCAGCGCACCCACGACCGGGGAATGCACGGCCATCGTGGGCTGGCACATCCGCGAGGGCGACCACCAGGGGGTACGGCTCGACGGCCTGAACGTGGCCTTGGCGGTGCACTCAGCGGGGAACATGGCCCAGACGCCGTGGCGGGTCGCCCTCTATCTCGACGACAGCGGCTCCGAGGAGCAGCAAGCAGCCTTGGGCTCCATCTTCTCCGGCGCCTCCGGAGGGCACCCGGCCGTCCTGGCGAGCCACATCGGCGAGGTGCTCGGCGTCGCCAGCGCACCCATCACCTTCGAGGATGAGAACGGCTCGAGAGCGATGCGCGTCGGCGAGGTAGCCGACGTGAAGATCACCGCGGTAGCCGGTCAAGGTGGCGCGCAGGTCACCATCGCCAACCATCCTCTGGCGGTCGCGCCCGGCCAGCAACTGGTCGCCTCGAAGGCCGACCACCTGCGATTCACCGATCATGGCTACGAGTGGGAGTTGTCGGACACCAACGGCTTCTTCTCACCCTTCGCCTACCAGGGCTGACCTGAGATGACCGGGCTGCTTGCCGCTCCGCGGGCATCGACCAGGTTGGCAGTGACATCGGCGCTGGTCGTGATCACGGTCCTGTCGTGGGCCTACCTGATGTTGCTCAGTGTTCGGATGAGAGACATGGGATCGCCATTCGCGATGCCGATGACCTCAGCCTGGACTGGCCAGGACGTCGTCCTTATGTGGACCATGTGGTCGGTGATGATGGCCGGGATGATGCTCCCCTCCGCGGCACCGATGATCACTGCCTACTCCAGGACGACGCGTGCGGGCACCCCCGGAGTGGATGGCTCCACGGCCTTGTTCATCCTCGGCTACCTCGCCACCTGGAGCGGCTTTGCAGTGCTCGCCACCGGCGCCCAGTGGACGTTGCACGACGCCGCGCTCGTGAACATGGCGGGGGCATCCACGAGCCGTTGGCTAGGCGGCGTGCTGCTGCTGGTCGCTGGCGTGTACCAGTTCACCTTGGCCAAGCAAGCGTGTCTACGGCAGTGCCGGACGCCCCTGGGCTTCCTCATGAACCACTGGCGCAATGGCAGGCGCGGTGCCTTCGTCCTTGGGCTTCGCCACGGTGCATGGTGCGTGGGCTGCTGCTGGGCGCTGATGGCCGTGTTGTTCGTGCTCGGCGTGATGAACCTGTGGTGGATCGCGCTCCTGGCTGCGGTTGTGCTCGTCGAGAAGCTCATTCCCAGCGAGGCGATCACCCGGATCCTCGGTGGCGCGTTCGCGCTCTGGGGTGTTGCGCTCATAACCGGGCTCGGCGCATGACAACACCGCCGCCATGGCAGCCACGATGCGCGCCCACCTGGGCCAGGTCGCCGTCGTGCTGCGCCCTCGCAGCGTGGATAACGCCGACCTGTGCCTGCGAAGCTCTCGCACGTCATCGAGTGCCCAGTCACGGCGCACCCTCCCCGGCCAATGCCGAAATTCGTGCCACGGTGGCGGCGTTTCGTCCGGCGCCAGCCTTGTCGATGGTCTCTTGCAGCCGGTCAGCGATGGCAAGATCGCGCTCGGCCGTAGCGCCTTGGTAGTAGAGCGCCATGGCGGGGGTGGCGTGACCGAGGCGGTTCTGCATCTCGCGCACAGTGGCACCGGCCTGCGCCCCGAGGGTGGCTGCCGTGCGCCTCAGGTCGTGCCAGTTGAGACCCGGTTTGTCGATGGCCCCCCGGGCGCGGGTGAAGCCGAATGCCTCCTTGCGGTAGACCCGGCCATTCCGGTGCTCAACGCGGGCTGGGAGGCCGTACAGGGAGCTGTGGGACAGCAGTTCGCCGTCCCGGCCAGGGAACACGAGAGCGTCGCGCCCTGTGACGGGCTGGCCGGCGATGTGGGTCCGCACCGCGTCGGCCACGAGCTGGGGCATGGCGACGGTCCTGCTCCCCGCTGCCGTCTTCGGTGCCCCGGTCGTCTTCCTCCGGCCATCCCTGGTGGCGGTCCGCGTGACCTGTACGAGCCGGCGGTCGAGGTCGAGGTCTCGTCGCCGAAGGGCGACCGCCTCGCCGAACCGCAGCCCGCACAAGCCGCAGAGCAACGTGAGCGCCCGCTGGTGCTCCGGCATTGCCTCAGCGAGTGCCAGCAGTTCGGCCAGGGTCAGCACCTCCGGTTCGCGCTGCACCTTGGCTCGGCCGCCGCTCTTGACCCGGCAGGGGGTCCTCGTGATCAGCTCGTCCTCGAGCGCCTGCCCCATGACCGCTGTCAGCACGGCATACGCGTGGGCACGGGCGGTGGGAGTCTTCTCGCCGTACGAGGCGAACCACGCCCGCACGTCGACGACGCTCAGCTCGTCGACCAACATCTCGCCGAACCATGGGGCGAGGTGCCGGTCGAGCGAGGTCTGGTAACTCCCTCGGGTGGTCGGCCTCAGGTCGTGGCGACTGTCGAGCCACTCCTGGGCGTAGCGCTTGAACTTCCGCCCGCGACGGTCCACCTCGGCGCGCTTGGCGGCCTCGGCTCGGACCTTGGGCGATGACCACCGGCCGGAGGAGATGAGTCGGCGCTCGTCAACCAACCATGCCTCGGCGTCGCCCTTCGTCTCGAACGTCCAGGGAGCGCTGTGCAGGGCGGTGTCTGGGCCGGTGTATCTGGCCCGGTAGCGACGGCTCGGAAGTCGCGATATCTGGCCAAATGTGCGCTTCGAACTCATGTCGGCAGAGGCTCCTCGTGGGGGATACGTGTCGGATACGTGTCGGATGAGTGACAACTCGTGTCCACCTACGTCCACTAATGTACCGGAGCGCCGCCATCTATCTCCGCAGGCCAGAGGGGTATTCGCGCTGGTGAGGACGTGAAAGTGAATCCGACACGACACCGCGCCGTCTAGGTTTCGAGTCCCTTCACATCCACCCAATGCCCCAACCGCGCCAGTGGTCGGGGCATTCGTGATGGTGTGGTCCCTGACCCGGTTGCCGTTCCAGTGGCGAGAGTCGAGGGTGGGCCGGCGTCGATCCGGGCCGCTGGGATGCCGTCACCGGCACCCGGGTCGCTCAGGACCTCCCCGACCTCGCACCCGCCCCTTGTGATGGAAGGGTAAACGGTTCCAGCGTTCGGGAGACATGAACCCGACCGGGCGGCGCCCGAGGTCGGGGTCGATCGCCTGGTCAGGAGTTTCGCACCCTGTACGAGGGGTCATCCGATACGGCTTGCCAAGCGCAGGTCCAACCTGTGCCGCCCCGTGGCCCGACGTCGGCGCCGGGTCTTGACACGACCTGCTCGTCGACATGGTCGCCCCGCCCTTCAACCGGCCTTCGCCGGCCGTGGCGCTGGAGCTGGCGCGCACCCCCGGCGCCACGGAACTCAGCCCCCACCGCCGCCGCCCCATGAGGTCCTCCCGAGCTTGCGACAGGTCGCCGAGCGGGTCAGGCGCACTACGGCACGTGACTCCGCGCCCATTCACCACACCTACGACGTCTCCAATCGCGTCCATGAGTTGGTGCTCGACCCCTCGTTGACCTAGATACCTGTGCCTGCTTTGCACCGCCGGAGGCCCGCTCGAGGAGCCCCAGGGCAACACGTGCCGGCTGGTGTTCGAGAAGCTTGCCCTCGAGCCCGGCGACCAACCGCTCGACATCGGCGGTGGCTGGTGCGGTGTGTCGCGAGCCGCGGTGTGCGCGTCCCCGGGGTGACACCGTCGGGTGAGCAGGCGGCGTTGGGGCCGGGCGCGCGGCGCTATCGGGCATGCTTCGGCTGGCTGCAGGACCGGCTCCGACCGGGGGATATGTTGCTCGACCACTGCATCCCCCGGGACCCACGACCGGGACCACGGGTCGGGCCGTTCATCGAGCGCCACACCTTTCCCGACGGCGAGCTGATCGGGTCGGAGCGGATCATCAGCGCCGCGCAGAGCTGTGGCGTCGAGGTGTTGCACGATGAGAACCTTCGCCCTCCCGGCGCGCCGGCCCTCGCACTGTGGTGCCGAGACCTCGTTGATCACCGGGACAAGTGCGTCGCCGAGGTCGGTGGGGGCGCGTGTGTGGGGTCTCTACGTGGCCGGGTCCCCGCTTGGGGTCAAGCCGACTGGCCCCGGCTCGAACTGGCTGCCGCTGCGCCCCGGGTGGCGCCCCTCGCCGATCGCGAGGGTGGAAAGACCGTCCCAGGCGAGGGTGGCGAGATCCTGGGCGAGGTTCTCTCGGGTCGTCCCGGAGGCTGCGCCGCCGGCGGCCAGCCACGCATCGGCACTCGCACGCACCATGCCGACCAGCGCGACGCCCCAGAGGCGTTGCGGCCGAACCGGGTCCAGCGGCTGGAACCCTCGCGCCCGATCTGTCAACCCCGCCTCGACGAGGCCGGCGACGTGTGCCGAGATCCGGTCGGTCATGCCTGCAGCGACATCGCGACCGGACGGTTCGCCGGCGGGAACGATGGGGGCGTTGACGATGAATCGGTAGACCTCCGGATCCTCCTCGACGAGCTCGAGGTAGGCGGCCACGGCCTGGTGGATCACGCTGCGAGCGCGAACGGAACCCCCTGGCGGGTGGGCGCCTTCGGCAGCGCGCGTCAGGCCTCGGATGATCGTCGCGTCGACCCGCTCGGCGACGGCGGTGTAGAGCCCGGCCCGGTCGGTGAAGTGACGGTAGACCACGGTCTTGGACGTGCCGGCGGTGGCGGCGATGTCATCCATGCCCACGCCCGCCCCATGGAGCCGGATGGCCCGCAGGGTGGCGTCGACGAGCTCGTCGCGCCGGGCGAGACGGTGCTCGTCCCAGCGCGACCGTCGGCCGTCGGGGCCAGGTGAGGTCACGGTCACGTCACGGACGCTAGCAGAAACCCGGGGTACCTGCTACCGTCCGTATCGTATATATGTGCCGATCCGAACAGGTCGACACCCACCCAGCCCAAGGAGTCCTCCCGGTGACCACCACCCGACGTGCCGCCATCCTCGGTGGCAACCGGATCCCCTTCGCCCGCCAGTTCGGCGCCTACGCCGAGGCCTCGAACCAGGACATGCTCACCACGGCCCTCGAGGGGCTCGTCGCGCGCCACGGACTGGCGGGGGAGCGACTCGGCGAGGTGGTGGCCGGTGCGGTGATCAAGCACAGCCGCGACTTCAACCTCACCCGTGAGTCGGTGCTCGGCTCCAGCCTGTCCCCGACCACCCCGGCGTTCGACGTGACCCAGGCCTGCGGCACCGGTCTCGAGGCGACCATGCTCGTGGCCAACAAGATCGCGCTCGGTCAGATCGAGTCGGGCATCGCCGGCGGGGTCGACTCCGCGTCCGACGCGCCGATCGTCGTGTCAGAGAAGCTGCGGCGAAAGCTGCTCCGGCTGAGCCGAGCCCGCAGCGCCGCCGACCGCGCAAAGGTCGCTTTCACGCTGCGCCCCACGGACATCGGTGTGCTGACGCCCGCCAACACCGAGCCTCGCACCGGTCTGTCGATGGGGGCACACATGGCGCTCACCGCAGCCCGGTGGGGGATCACCCGGGAGGACCAGGACGCGCTGGCGCTGGCCAGTCACCACAACCTTGCCGCGGCCTATGACGCCGGCTTCTTCGACGACCTCATGACGCCCTATCTCGGCCTCACCCGTGACGCCAACCTCCGAGCCGACTCGACCGCGGAGAAGCTCGCCTCCCTCAAGCCGGTCTTCGGCACGGGGGAGGGGGCCACCATGACGGCCGGCAACTCCACGCCGTTGACCGACGGCGCGTCCACGGTGCTCCTCGGGTCTCCCGAGTGGGCCGCGCAGCACGGCCTCGCACCGCTCGCCTGGTTCGTCGACGCAGAGACCGCGGCCGTCGACTACATCAGCGGAGACGAGGGTCTGCTCATGGCGCCGGCCTACGCGGTCCCGCGGATGCTCGCGCGCAACGGACTCACCCTCCAGGACTTCGACCTCTACGAGATCCATGAGGCCTTTGCGGCCACCGTGCTCTCGACCCTCACGGCCTGGGACGACCCCGACTTCTGTCGAGACCGACTCGGTCTGGACAGCCCGCTCGGCACCATCGACCGCAGCCGACTCAATGTCACCGGATCCTCGCTGGCAGCCGGTCACCCCTTCGCGGCCACAGGGGGACGCATCGTCGCAACGCTCGCAAAGCTAATCCACGAGAAGGGCCCCGGCTCGCGCGGACTGGTGTCGATCTGCGCGGCGGGCGGCCAAGGTGTCGTCGCGATCCTCGAGGCGGCCTGACATGGCACACCGCGACGGTTACACGGCATTCGTCGGCTCGGCGTTCGGCCGAAAGATCGCCTCGACCCTCGGGCTTCCCCAGCCCGTGGTACTGCGCCGGTATGCCGCGGGCGCACCGCTGCTCGAAGGACCCCTTCTCGTGGGTGGGCACGGCGACACCCCCGCCCTGAGCGCGCTGAGAGACGGCCTCGTCGGAGCCGGGGCAGTCCTCCTGGACGAGTTGCCGAGCGACGGCCGGCTGGGTGGGGTTCTCGTGGACGTGAGTACGGCACGCACCCCTGCCGACCTGGAGTCGTTGCGCGCGACGCTCGCGCCCGCGCTGAAGCGGCTGGGTCGATGTGCCCGAGTGGTCGTGGTGGGCCGCGACCCCCGTGGTGCCGGGTCCGTCGCCGAGCGCGCGGCCCACCGCGCGCTCGAGGGCGCAACGCGATCGGTCGCCAAAGAGCTTCGCTCCGGGGCCACCGCCAACCTCGTCCTGCTCACCCCGGGGTCGGAGGCGGCCGCGCTGGGGACCGTGGTGTTCCTGCTGTCGGCGCGCTCGGCCTACGTCGACGGACAGGTCTTCAGGGTCGGCGGCGGCGAGGTGGAGGCACACCCGGCCGGGAGCCGCCCCCTCGAGGACAAGGTCGCCGTCGTCACCGGTGCCGCACGTGGAATCGGTGCCGGCATCGCGCGCACCCTTGCTCGCGACGGGGCGACCGTCGTGTGCGTCGACATCCCCTCTGCCGGTGGGGCGCTCGCCGCGATAGCCAACGAGGTCGGGGGCACGGCGCTGCAGCTTGACGTTACAGCCCCTGACGCCGGGGCACGCATCCTCGAGCGCGCACAGGGGCGTCACGGCGGTCTCGATATCGTGGTGCACAACGCGGGCATCACCCGCGACAAGCTCTTCGCGAACACCGATGCAGACCGCTGGCACTCCGTGCTCGACGTCAACCTGATCTCCATCCTCGCGATGAACGAGTCCCTCCTGGCCAAGGGGGGTGTGCGAGACAGTGGCCACGTCGTCCTCGTCTCGTCCATCGCCGGAATCGCGGGCAACCGCGGGCAGTCGAGCTACTGTGCGTCCAAGGCCGGGGTGATCGGGCTCGTCGACGGCTACTCCGCCGACAAGGGCCTCGCGCGCCGGGGCATCACCGTCAATGCGGTGGCACCGGGGTTCATCGAGACGGAGATGACGGCGCGGATCCCGCTCGCCACCCGGGAGGTCGGTCGCCGACTCAACTCCCTGTCCCAGGGTGGGCTGCCCGTCGATGTCGCGGAGACCATCGCCTACTTCGCTGCTGACGCGCAGTCCGCAGTGACCGGCAACGTCGTGCGCGTCTGCGGCCAGAGCCTTCTCGGCGCTTGAGATGGTGATGGAGATCCTGCCGGGTACGCCATCGATGGCCCCGTTGCTGATCCGTGCGGCGATGACTGCGCGTGGTCGGCGCGGTGAGGAGGTGCCCAAGCGCACCCTTCGGTTGGCGGGCGTGCGGGTCGATCGCGAGCGGCTCGCGGCATATCAGCGGCTCACCGGGTATGCGGTGGAGGACACCCTTCCGCAGACCTACCCCTGGGTGCTGGCCTTTCCGGTACAGACCGCCTTGATGGTCCGCGCAGACTTCCCGATCCCATTGCCCGGCATGGTGCACCTGGCCAACGACATGACCACCCACCGCCAGCTTGCCGCCGCTGAGCCGCTCACACTGGACGTCTCGGCGGGCCCGATCCGCTCGCACCGCAGGGGGCGTGCGCTCGACGTGCGCATCGAGGCGCGCGTCGAGGACGAGCTCGTGTGGGAGTGCGACAGCGTCTACCTGGGCCGCGGCCGGGGGGCCGATGACGCACCCCGCGGGGACAGCCCGCCGAAGGCGCCTTCTGGCCCGACCGTCGCGCAATGGCGGCTGCCCGAGGACCTGGGACGGCAGTATGCCGGGGTGTCCGGCGATGTGAACCCGATCCACCTGCACGCGCTCACGGCGCGGGCGATGGGCTTCAAGCGGCACATTGCACACGGCATGTGGACCTCGGCGCGGACCCTCGCCGCGCTGGGGCGCGGGTCGCTCGGCCCATCGCGCAGCCGGGCTTGGTTCACCTCGCCGGTCTATCTGCCGGCGCGGTTGGAGCTCGTCAGGAAGCAGGACGGTGATGTCGTCACGGCGGCGCTCCGTGACGCGGGGAAGCCGGAGACGACGCACCTCGTGCTCACTGTGTCCAGCTGAGCTGCCCATTTTGGGCTTTTCGGTGTGACGGCATGGGCATCGCCTTCGGAATCCATATGGCCCTTTCGGGCTATGGGCACCCCGCGTCGCCGCACCTAGAATGAGGTGTGGGGCCAGCGGCCCGCTCCCTCGGGTGGCCATCGCACTCGGTCGTGAAGAGCCGCTGGAAGGTTCTGGCACGACTCGACCACCGAAGGACGACGATGAGCACACGCCCGAAGCGTATGATGGCTGCGGTCGGGGCGACGGCTGTCGCGGCCCTCGCCCTGTCGGCCCTACCGTTGACAGGTGCAGCCGCCGCAGACAGTGCGCCGCCGCCCTACGTGACGTCGTACCTCGCACTCTCCACCGGTTCCACGAACACGGTGACCCTCGTTTCGGCCTCGGGCACGGTGACACAGACCCTCACGTCTGGCAAGAACTGCGCGATGGGCCGAGCGACCCGCGCCCCAGCGCGGCGAGGGTCCGCGCCGAGGTCCACATGCCGTGTGCAATGTGCCGCTTGAAGCCCATCGCCCGCGCCGTGAG
>JBDSVV010000395.1:0-7118 GCA_039927035.1 Ornithinibacter sp.
CAGACGCCGCCCACGCGGTCGTGGGCTTGACGTGCTGGGACCTCTGCCACTCAGCCGGCGCCCTCGAGATCGGCCTCGACGAGCACGGCGCCGACTTCGCGGTGGGGTGCGGCTACAAGTATCTCAACGGTGGGCCCGGCGCGCCGGCCTTCCTGTACGTCGCGCACCGCCACCAGGACGCCTTCGACCAACCCCTTTCCGGATGGAACGGCCACGCCACCCCGTTCGCGATGGCCCCCCACTTCGTCCCCGCGCCGGGCATCGCGCGCGGTCGGGTGGGAACTCCCCCCCTGCTCAGCATGCTGGCGCTGGAGGCCGCGCTCAGGGCATACGAGGGCGAGTCCATCGTCGCGATCCGTGAGCGCTCGCTGTCCCTCACCGGGTTCTTCATCGAGTGCCTCGACGCCCTCCTCCCGGACCTCGAGGTGGCCACCCCACGCGAGGACGCGCGGCGCGGCTCGCAGGTGAGCCTGCGGCATCCCCAGGCGTATGCGGTGGTGCAGGCGCTCATCGCCCGGGACGTGGTCGGGGACTTCCGCGAGGCCGACATCGTGCGCCTCGGTTTCGGACCCCTCTACCTCACCCACGCAGATGTGCTGCGGGCCGCGGAGCACCTGCATGAGGTCATCGCGAACCGCGAGTTCGAGCGCCCGGAGTTCCACACTCGCGCCGCTGTCACCTGAGGCGCGAGCGGGTCACCAGCCGCGCTCGGCCAGGCGGTGCGGCTGGGGGATCTCCTCGACGTTGATGCCCACCATGGCCTCGCCGAGCCCGCGGGAGACCTTGGCGATCACGTCGGGGTCGTCGTAGAAGGTCGTGGCCTTGACGATCGCCTCGGCGCGCTGCTCGGGGTTTCCGGACTTGAAGATGCCTGAGCCGACGAACACACCCTCTGCGCCCAGCTGCATCATCATCGCCGCATCGGCGGGGGTGGCGATGCCGCCCGCGGTGAAGAGCACGACGGGGAGCGTGCCGGTGCGCGCGATCTCGACGACGAGGTCGTGCGGGGCCTGGAGCTCCTTCGCGGCGACGTACAGCTCGTCCTCGGGGAGGTTCTGCAGGCGACGGATCTCTTGGCGGATCGCGCGCATGTGCGTCGTGGCGTTGGAGACGTCCCCGGTGCCGGCCTCGCCCTTGGAGCGGATCATCGCCGCGCCCTCGGTGATCCGGCGCAGCGCCTCGCCCAGGTTGGTGGCGCCGCACACGAAGGGCACCGTGAAGTTCCACTTGTCGATGTGGTTGGCGTAGTCGGCCGGGGTCAGCACCTCGGACTCGTCGATGTAGTCCACGCCCATGGACTGGAGCACCTGAGCCTCGACGAAGTGGCCGATGCGGGCCTTGGCCATGACCGGGATCGACACCTCGGCGATGATCCCGTCGATCATGTCGGGGTCGCTCATCCGCGAGACCCCGCCTTGGGCCCTGATGTCGGCGGGCACCCGCTCCAGGGCCATCACGGCGACCGCGCCCGCGTCCTCGGCGATCCGGGCCTGCGCGGCGGTGACGACGTCCATGATCACGCCACCCTTGAGCATCTCGGCCATGCCTCGCTTGACGCGGGTCGTGCCGGTGGTGGGGGTGCTCTGCTGTTCGGTCATGGCGCCCAGTCTAAATCCGACGAAGCCCTCTCCGGACCACGCCTTGGACAAGGGCGGATGCCGGGCGGCAACGCCCCGGCGCCGACTCAGGAGCGCAGCGAGACGGGCAGCTCGTCGTCGAAGTCGACCCGGTCCGGGAGGGCGGCGTGCCCGGCGAGCCGGAAGCCGCGCACCACCGTCTTCTCGCGGACGCGACGGACGTCGCGCACCGCGTCGTTGTGGAAGCGCCGTGCGAGTTGCACCCGCAGGCCGCTGGCTGCGATCCGCTGGAGTGCCTCGTCGGCCACACCTCCGGGCCCGGCGCGCAGATCGCCGACGACGTCCTCGGTCAAGGCTGCTCGCAGCACCGAGCTCAGGTCGGTCTCGACGTCTTCACGGCCCCCGAAGTGCTGGCCGTCGAGGAGGTCACCGCCGACGGGGTGCTCGGTGGTGCGCTCGAGCGACTCGGTGGCGGCCTCCGCGATCAGGAACGAGCTGGCCGGGTCGAGTGCCCCGCTGTTGGCCAGCTCCAGGGTCGACTCCGCTCGCCGCACCAGCTGCGCATCCAGGGCGGACATCGCCCCCTCCACCTTGGCATGCAGCCGGTCCAGGCGGGCGGCGGAGTAGGACAGGTACCACGCGACGGCGATGAGCACGATGACGACGAAGGTGGCCACCTGCAGGACGTCGATCTCCCACATCACCGCTCGCCCCCGGGTGCGAGCGCGGCGGGGCGGCTCAGCCGCCCCCAGAGCCGGCGACCCGGCGGGTCCTCAGGCTCTGCACGTGCGCCGTCGATCACCGTCTCGTAGACGGCCATGACCTGTCGTGCCACCCTGCTCCAGTCGAAGCCGTCTGCCCGGCGCAAGCCCTCGGAGCGCAGTTCGGCCCGATCACTCGGCGAGTCCAGCAGGGTGAGCACCGCACGAGCCAGCGCATCTGCCGATCCGGTCTCGAAGAGGATGCCGGTGCGGCCACCGTCGAGCACCGCTGCGAAGGCGGACAGGTCCGACGCGACGACCGGCGCCCCGGAGGCCATGGCCTCGACGAGGACGATGCCGAAGCTCTCGCCCCCGAGGTGCGGCGCGAGATAGGCATCGACCGAGGACAACAGGGCGGCCTTCTCCGGGTCCGAGACCACGCCCAGCATCTCGGTCGCGGCTGCGGCCCTGGGGTCTGCCGCGGCCAGGAGGGCGGAGGCATCTCCCGGTCCGGCCACGAGGAGCCTGGTGCCGGGACGGGTGTCGAGGATCATCGGGAGGGCACCGAGCGCGACCGCCAACCCCTTGCGGGGCTCGTCGACCCGACCAAGGAACGCCAACGTCGGCGCCTGCGCGGTGCCGGCCCACGCCGGCGATCGGACGGCCGACGCGAAGGTGGCCACGTCGACCCCGTTGGGGATGATCCAGGCCTCCCCACCCAGGTGACGTTGCACCGTCGCCCGGGCGTCCTCGCTGACGGCGATCCGACCCCTGATCTTCTCCAGCGAGGGCCGCAGGAAGGGGTGGGCTGCGTGCATGGCCCGCGAGCGCAGGTTCGCGGTGTGGAAGGTCGCGACGATGGGCTCGGTCGCAGCCCACAGGGCGAGGATGGAGATCGAGGGAGTCACCGGCTCGTGCAGGTGGACGACGTCGAAGTCTCCGGACTCGAGCCAGCGCGAGACCCGCGCGCTGGTGACCGGGCCGAAGTTCAACCGGGCCACGGACCCGTTGTAGCGCACCGGGACGGCCTTGCCTGCGGACACGAGATAGGGGGGAAGGGAGGCGTCGTCGTCGTCGGCGGGGGCCAGCACGGAGACGTGGTGACCTTCGGCGATGAAGTGTTCAGCGAGGTCGCGCACGTGGAACTGCACCCCTCCCGGCACGTCGAAGGAGTACGGGCACACCAGTCCGATCCTCACGAGTCCTCCTCGGCCGGCGACACGGCCCGCGAGCGGGCCTGGTCGAGGTCCTCCACGAAGACGCGTTGGAGCATGTGCCAGTCGGCCGTGTGCCGCCGAACCTGCTCGCCGAGCACGTCCGCGCACTCCTGGGTCATCGCCATCGCCTTGGCGCGCGTCGCTCCGGAGTCGGGAACGGTGACGGGCGGGTGGAAGGTGATCAGGATCCCCCAGCTCTTGCCGACGCGCTCGTGGCGGATCGAGACCGGGTGCAGGGGGCGGCGCTCGGCCAGCGCCAAAGCTGCGGGCCCCGGCGCCATCCGGGCCCGGCGGCCGCAGAAGTCGACCTCCACTCCGCGCGAGGTGAGATCACGATCGGCCAGCAGCGGGATGATCCCCGGGCGCCGTGCGGCGGCGCGCAGCGCCGGGAAGACGTCGAGCCCACCGGTCAGCGGGAGGATCGTCATACCGAGTCCCTGTCGGAAGGCGAGGAACTCCTCGAACACCTCCTCCGGCTCCAGGCGTTCGGCGACGGTGGTCACCGGCCCCAGTGAGGTGGTGCCCCAGGCTCCGGCCAGGTCCCAGTTGCCCATGTGCCCCAGGAAGCACACCACCGAGCCGCCCCCCTCGATGACTGCTCGCACCGGGGCGTCGCCCTCGACCCGCACCCGCGCGGCGATCCCGTCGGGGCCGAGGTCCGGCAGCCGGAACGCCTCGCAGTAGTAGCGCAGGTAGGCACGCATCCCGGTGCGCACGAGCGCATCCAGCTCCGCCTCGGAGAGCTCCGGGCGTACCCGCGCGTAGTTGGAGCGCAGCCGCTTCGCTCCCCCGCGGGCGACGGTGAGATCCGCGGCGGCGTTGAAGAGGGCGTACGCCGCGCGTTCCGGCATCCGGCGGACCGCACCCCACCCGAGCCGGTGCCCACCCACGACCAGGGTGTCGCGCAACGCCTCCGGCACCAGGCTCACGTGACGCCCAGGGCCTGTCGGCGGACCTCGAGCATCCGCTGCACCACGGTGACGAGGCTGGCGACGGCCAGTGCCGCAAGCACCACCGCGAGCACGATCTCAGGGAGGAACCACCCGACCAGTCCGGTGGTGAGGAGCACTACGACGAGCCGGTCCGCGCGCTCGGCGATGCCCACGTTGGCCGTCATCCCGAGACCCTCGGCCCGCGCCTTGGCGTATGAGACCACGCTGCCGAGGATCAGGCAGGCGAGAGCGAGGCCAGCCATGAGGGGCGCGAGGCTGCTCTCCTCCTGACCGCGTCCGGCGTAGTAGAGGACCAGGCCGCCGAAGATGGCGGCGTCCCCCACACGGTCGAGGGTGGAGTCGAGGTAGGCCCCCCAGTTGCCGCTGCGACCGATCTTGCGCGCCATGATGCCGTCGACCGTGTCCGAGAACACGAACGCGGTGATGACCAACGTGCCGACGAGGAACTCACCGCGGGGGTAGAAGGCCAGCGAGCCGAAGCACACCCCGAGGGTGCCAATGATGGTCACCACGTCGGGGCTGATGCCCAGCCGGATGAGCAACGCTGCCACTGGGGTGAGCAGCTTGGTGAAGAAGGCGCGAGCGTATCTGTTGAGCATGGTGGGCCCAGCGTAGTGCGGACCGGCGCTTCGGCCGTGCGCCCTCGCCGAGGGCTCAGGTGCTCGGCCAGTGCTCCACGAGCCGGGCGCGAGTGTCCTCGAGCAGCACGGGCAGGGCCTTGGTTCGGGCGATGATCGGCAGGAAGTTCGCGTCGCCTCCCCAGCGCGGAACGACGTGTTGGTGAAGGTGCGCGGCAACGCCTGCTCCCGCCACGGCGCCCTGGTTCATCCCGAGGTTGTAGCCCATCGGCGCCGATGCCGCATCCAGGGCTCGGATCGCGTCCTTGGTCAGGTCGGTGAACTCGATGGTCTCCTCGTCGGTGAGGTCGACGTAGAGCGCGACGTGACGGTACGGGCACACCAACACGTGGCCCGGGTTGTAGGGGAAGAGGTTCAACACGACGTAGCAGTGCTCCCCGCGGTGCACGATGAGCCCCTTCGCGTCCTCGCGCCCGGGGGCCGCGCAGAAGGGGCACCCGTCGCCGGCATCCGGGGTCGGGCGCTCGCCCTCGATGTAGGCCATCCGGTGCGGGGTCCAGAGCCGCTCGAAGCCGTCGCCCTCCCCGGCGAAGTCGGCAGGGTCCTCGTGCACCGGCATCCCTCCTTCCCTCTCAGCGCAGATAACTTGCTCCATTGAAGTCGACCACGGCCCCCGTGGCCCACTCCGCGCCGGGCGAGGCGAGGGCGAGCACCGCGTCGGCGACCTCCTCCGGCCTGGCGACCCGTCCGAACGGGCTCTGGGCGCGGGTGCGCTCGCCCGCCTCACCCGCGAGCGCGGGCCCTGCCATCTCCGTCTCGATGAACCCCGGAGCCAGGCTCGTCACGGCGATGCCGTGGGGGCCGAGGTGCAGCGCCATGGACTGGCCGAAGGCATGCAGGGCCGCCTTGCTGGCGCCGTATGCCGGGATGTCCGGCTCCCCTCGGTAGGCCCCACGAGACCCGACGTTGACGATCCTCCCGACGGCCACCCCGTCGGCCGGAGGGGTGTCGATCATCTGCCGCGCCACGCACCAGGTGAGGTTGGCGGGCCCGAGGAGGTTGGTCGCGAGGGTGCCCTGCCAGACCTCGACCCAGTCCTGGTATGCCGTGGCATCCAGTGGGTGGTCGCCGCGCCTGCTGCCACCGCGGCTCGGCGCCACGATCATCGCCGCATTGTTGACCAGCACGTCGACCCGGCCCAGGTGCGAGGCGGCCTCCTCGGCGATCCGCGCCACGGCATCGGGATCGGCCAGGTCCCCCGGGACGCGGGCGTGCCCCGTGCCGGGGAGTGAACCCAGGACTGCTTCGGCCAACTCGATCGAGGCCTCACCCCGATGGTGCACCACCACGCGGTCACCGTGCTTCGCGAAGGCACGGGCCACCGCGGCGCCCACGCCGCGGGAGGCTCCGGTCACCAGGACCCCACGGGAGGGGCGGGTCGTCTCACTCATGACCTCACCCTAATGAGAGCTGGACACCGACATATTGCGCCCCAGCCACGCCAGATGGCCTCCGGAGCCGATCTCGACGTCGCCTCGGAGCAAGAAGTCGAGGTGTTTCATGCACGGGCGAGGTGTTTCGCGGCCGGTCGAGGTGATGAGGGGACGCGATGCACATAGGTGAGGCCCCGGGAAGTATGAGTTCCCGGGGCCTCTGGTGACTCGGCATGATGCTCCGCGTCTCACGAGCCAGATCTCGATCACCGACCGCCCTCATCACCGGGCGGCTCCACTCGGCAAGCCGCGTGGGTGGTGCTCGCACTTCTCTCGATCCCTCCGCCACCGAGGTGGTGAAGTAGGACATGTCTAGTCCCGAAATCCGTGCCCCGCAAGACCTTTGGCAGAAGATCTCGTCCTGACGCCCTCGGATCGGCGTGTCGTCGGCGTGTCGTGTGACGCCCGTGACGTCTGACGGCGTCAGACCTGGCGACGCTCCTCGATCGCCGTGACGATCTCCTGGATCGCCTCCTCGATCGGCACCCCGTTCTTCTGGGTCCCGTCGCGGTAGCGGAAGGAGACCGCACCGGCAGAGCGGTCGTCCTCCCCCGCGATGAGCACGTAGGGCACCTTGCTCTTGCTCGCGTTGCGGATCT
>JBDSVV010000396.1:0-3949 GCA_039927035.1 Ornithinibacter sp.
GAGGTCGGCCTCGACCTTCACCGGGTCGGTCTGCTCGCTCCAGCCGAGCCGCCTCGCGAGCCGCCCGACATGGGTGTCCACGGTGATGCCCGGGATGCCGAAGGCGTTTCCCAGCACGACGTTGGCAGTCTTGCGCCCCACGCCGGGCAGGGTCACCAGGTCCACCAGACGGGCGGGCACCTCGCCGTCGAACCCATCCACGATCGCCGCAGAGAGCGCGATCACCGAGTTCGTCTTGGCCCGGAAGAACCCCGTGGGCCGAAGCACCCTCTCCATCTCCGCGCGGTCTGCTCCGGCGAGGGCCTGGGCCGTGGGCCACTGCCCGAAGAGGGTGGGTGTGACCACGTTGACCATGACGTCCGTCGTCTGGGCCGAGAGCACGGTGGCGATGAGGAGCTGCAGCGGGCTCTCGAAGTCGAGCTCGCAGTGGGCGTAGGGATATCGCTCGGCAAGCGCCCGGTAGGTGCGCCGCGCCCGACGGGTCCTCGCCACGCCGGACTCCGCGACGCCGACACCGGAACCGGCGCGGACGGCACTGGGTGGGGTCACGGGCACGCTCACCAGCCTACGTCGTGGCCCTGACACCGCCCGTCCCGATCCGAGCCGCCAGACTCTGGCACACTGTGGCCCGTGGACCACGACGTCGTGCGCAGAGCACCCCTGTTCGCCGCCCTCGATGAGCAGGTGGCGGAATCACTCATCTCCACCATGAGCGCCGGGCACATGGAACGCGGCGACGTGCTCTTCCACGAGGGCGACCAGGGTGACCGGCTCTACGTCATCGGCGAGGGCAAGATCAAGCTGGGCCGCTCCAGCAGCGACGGTCGAGAGAACCTGCTGGCCATCCTCGGGCCCGGCGAGATGTTCGGCGAGCTCTCCCTCTTCGACCCCGGACCGCGCACCGCCACGGCGACCGCGATCGCCGAGACCCAGGTGCTCTCGATGAGCCATCAGCAGCTCGGAGAGTTCCTCAAAGAGCGCCCCGGTGTCGCCACGACCCTGCTCGCCGCCCTCGCCCGGCGGCTGCGACGCACCAACGAGTCGCTCGCCGACCTCGTCTTCACCGACGTGCCGGGGCGGGTCGCGAAGGCCCTGCTCGACCTCGCCGGCCGCTTCGGCCGCCCCGTGGACGAGGGCGTGATGGTCGCCCACGACCTCACCCAGGAAGAGCTCGCGCAGCTCGTCGGCGCCTCCCGCGAGACGGTCAACAAGGCTCTCGCCGACTTCGCGGCCCGCGGCTGGCTCCGCCTCGAGGCGCGCGCCGTGCTCCTGCAGGACGTCGAGCGGCTCAGGCGCCGCGCGCGCTGAGGTGCTCGAGCTGGGCCCGGATCGACATCCGGGCCGCTGGCCACACCGCCTCGGGCACGTCGGCATAGACCCTTCGCAGCACACCTTCCACCGGATCGTCTTCTGCCGCGGCGCCGTCAGCAAGCGCGGCCCGCACCTGCTCGAGCCGCTCCCGGCGGTGGGTGAGGTAGAAGGAGACCATGGCGCCGGCATCCGGCACCACGGGTCCGTGTCCGGGAAGGATGGCGCTCACCGCTCCGCCGCCGGTCAGGTGGGCAATCCGCTCCAAGGACGCCAGGTATGCCGTGAGCTCGCCATCGGGGTGCGCTACCACGGTGGTCCCCCGGCCCAGGACGGTGTCCCCGGTGAGCAGCGCGTGGTCGGCGGCCAGCGCGAAGGAGATCGAGTCGGCGGTGTGGCCGGGCGTCGCGACGACCCGCAGCTCGAGGCCGCCGGCCGCCACGAAGTCGCCGTCCGCGAGGTCGTCGTGCCCGCGCCCGACGGCTCGCACCCTGGTGCCCGTGAGCTCCGCGAACCGCGGAGCAGCCTCGGAATGGTCGTGGTGCGCGTGGGTGAGGATGGTCTCGACCACGCGTGCTCCGCGGCCGCGCACGACGTCGAGCACTGCCTGCAGGTGACCCTCGTGGAGCGGGCCGGGGTCGATGACCACTGCGTCGCTGCTGCCCGGCTCGAGGAGGACCCAGGTGTTGGTGCCGTCGAGGGTCATCGGGCCGGGGTTCGGGGCGAGGACACAGTGTGACCGGGGGGTGACCTGCCCGCCGCTCCACGGGGCGGTGCCGGACGGTGGTGGGTGGGCGCTCACCCCAGCGAGTATGCCGCGCAGCACCTCGGGCGTCCCGGGCCGCCGCGCGCCCGCTCGGCTCACCTTTTCGGTTGGACCTCGATGCGGTTCCCCTTCGAGGACGTCATGGGCGAGTCGGAGTGGGCGCGATGGGCGCTGCGCACGTGGCGATCCATCCGCACGGATGGTTCAACGGCGCAGTGGGACTGCGCTCTCCCTGTCGGCGGGCGCAGTGGGAGGGCCGCTCAGGGCATCTCCGTGCGCAGGACGAGGATGCCGTCCTCGCGCCGCACCAGCTCGGGAAGCACCCGGGCGACGCGGGGGCGGTCGGCGAGGAACGACGCGGCATCGGTGAACCCGGCGAGCGCTTCGAGGGAGACGACCGTGGGTGGCAGCATCCGCACCTCACCGGCCGCGTGCTGCTCGAGCAGGTCATGCGGACGGACCCACGCGCTGTGGTCGGACTCGGTCGTCGTGCCACGGGCCACCTGGTCCGCGGGCATCGCGGCCGCGAGGATCCACGTGTCGTAGCGGCGCGGCTCGAAGGCCGGGGTGACCCAGTGGGCTCGACCCCGAAGGTCCGCAACCTCGAGCCGGACCCCGCACTCCTCCTCGACCTCCCGCACCGCCGCCGCCGCGAAGGGCGCCGCCGCCGTGGCGGACACGCCCATCGCCGTGGCGAGTTCGGCCAGCCCGGGGGTCGCCGACGCCAACGAGTGGTCGACCGGATCGACGCCACCACCGGGGAAGACCATGGTCGAGGGCGCGAACGCCATCGAGGAGACGCGCAGCTGCACGTAGACCTCCGGGCCGGACGCGCCATCACGCACGAGCATCACCGTGGCGGCGGTGCGCAGCGACCCGTCGACGCGTTCGCTCGAGTCAAGCCACGCCTCCGCACGCGCAGAGAGCCCAGGGTCCCCAGAGACGGGGTGCTCGACGACAGGGCTCATCGGCGGACCGTGACCCTCAGTCGCGGACGTGGACGATGACCTCGACCTCGACCGGGGCGTCGAGCGGGAGGGCGACGACGCCGACCGCAGAGCGCGCGTGCACCCCCGCATCCCCGAAGACCTCGCCGAAGAGCTCACTGGCACCGTTGACGACGCCGGGCTGGCCGGTGAAGGAGGGGTCCGATGCGACGAACCCGACGACCTTCACGACACGCTCCACCCGGTCGAGGTCACCGACGACGGACTTCACCGCGGCGATCGCGTTGAGGGCACAGGCCCGCGCGAGCTGCTTGGCCTCGGCCGGTGGGACCAGCCCCGCCCCTTCGCCCACCTTGCCGGTGTGCGCCATCGTGCCCTCGACCATGGGCAGCTGCCCCGAGACGTAGACCCGTGACCCGTCGAGCACGGCCGGCACGTAGGCAGCGACCGGGGGCACGACCTCGGGCACGCTGAGCCCGAGCGCTGCGAGGCGGTCATCCACCGCGCCCATCAGGCGCTCGGCCGCTTGAGGTAGGCGACGAGGTTACCCTCGGGCATGACCAGGACCTGGACGAGCTCCCAGCCGTCCTGGCCCCACTGGTCGAGGATCTGCTTGGTCGCGTGCACGATCAGCGGGACGGTGGCGTACTCGTACTTCGTCATGTCGCCCACCCTAGTCGCGGGCCGCTCCGGCACTAGCGTGGCGTCGGTGAGCGACACCACCGACATCCCGTTCCGCAGCGCCAGACCGCCGGACCGCACCGAGGTGACCGGGCCCGAACAGACCGACGTCTACGACGTCTGGGAACCGCGGGCCGACCGCGCGCGGGGCGTCACCGTCGCCCTCGTGCACGGTGGCTTCTGGCGCGAGCAGTACGACCGCGCCCACCTGGCGCCCCTTGCCGAGGCCCTGGCCCGTGACGGCTTC
>JBDSVV010000397.1:0-4509 GCA_039927035.1 Ornithinibacter sp.
TGGCCCACCGAGACCTGCTCGGGGCGCAGACCCACGGAGTCCTTGCGGCGGCCGAGGTGCAGGGCGAGCAGCTGTCCGAGCTGGAGCTCGGTCGCCATGGCCGCGAGCTTGGCCTGGGTGAGCTGGAAGCCGGCGATGGGCCGCCCGAACTGCACCCGCTCCATCGAGTAGCGACGGGCAGCGTCAAGGGAGGATCGGGCCGCGCCGAGTGAGCCCCAGACGATGCCGTAGCGGGCCTCCGACAGGCAGGACAGCGGGCCCTTGAGCCCGGTGACCTCCGGCAGCACGGCATCCGCGGGCAGCCTGAGGTCCTCGAAGGTCAGCTCGGAGGTGATCGAGGCGCGCAACGACATCTTGTGGGTGATCGTGTGGGCCGCGAATCCCGACGTCTCGGTGGGCACCACAAAACCTCGGATGCCGCCGTGCTCCTCACCGGCATTCGCCCAGACGACCGCGACGTCGGCGATCGAGCCGTTGGTGATCCACATCTTGGAACCGTTCAGCACCCAGTCGTCCCCGTCTCGCCGGGCGCGGGTGTGCATTCCTGCGGGGTCGGAGCCGTGGTCGGGCTCGGTGAGACCGAAGCAGCCGATCGCCTCGCCGGCAGCCATGCGCGGCAGCCACTCCTGCTTCTGCTCCTCCGAGCCGAAGCGCCAGATCGCGAACATCGCCAGGCTGCCCTGCACCGATACCAGCGATCGGATGCCGGAGTCGCTCGCTTCCAGCTCAAGGCAGGCCAGCCCGTAGTCGACGCACGACATGCCGGCGCACCCGTAGCCCTGAAGGTGCATACCGAGCAGGCCGACCTTGCCGAACTCCTTCGCGAGCTCACGGGCGACGGGCAGGTCACCCTGCTCGTACCACTGCATGACGTGCGGGTCGACGAGGTCGGCGCACACCTGGCGCACCGTAGCCCGGATCGCCTTCTCCTCGTCGGTGAGCATCGAGTCGATGTCGATGAGGTCCAAGGGGTCGGTGGGGCGCTTGGGCATCGACGAGCTCATGGCCTCATCATGCCGCCACCGTGAAGAACTGACCAATGGGTCGACAGTTCACGCACTCGGGGTGTCGAGAATGCCGCACCGGCGTCGTCTCTGGGAGGGCAAGGCCAGAATGGATCGGATGACTGATGGGAGATCAACGTGGCGAAGTACCTGCTGCTCAAGCACTACCGGGGCTCCCCTGCCCCCACCAACGACGTGGCGATGAACCGGTGGACACCTGAGGAGGTCGCCGCACACGTGCGGTTCATGGACGACTTCGCCGAGACCAAGGACCTCATGGCGGGCTGGATGGCGATCGACGTCGACTCGCGCGAGCGCGCCATCGATCTGGCGGGTCAGCTCTCCGCCGCGCCTGCCGCGGGCGGGCGCCCACTCGGTGAGTGGCTCGAGGTGCGATCGTTCCTCGACGACCGGCCGAACGCCACCGGCTGACGGCATCCGGAATCCGGCGCGGCCCCGACCCTTTCGCGGAGTCAGGAGCACCCCGTCGAGTCATCGCGGTGAAGTCTCATGACCGCGCGAGGTGCTCCTGACTCCGCGAAGAGCCTGGGGACGGGGAAGGGGATGATCAGCGGGCCGAGGCTGCACCGAGCAGGGCGGCCAGCCCCAGGGCGCTGCGCGGGTCGTAGGCCGAGCGCCACAGACCACCGTGCGCCGCGGCATACGCCTCGTCCTGCCAGGGGTGCTCCTGTGCGGGCGGAGCCGCCATCAGGTCGTGCACGAGCAGCGCTGCCATCAAGGTGTTGGCGGTGCCGGGCTCGAAAACCTCGACGCCGAAGCGGTGGGCACCGGCATATGCGGCGGCCAGTGCCCGGTTCTTCAGCACCGAGCGAGTGCGCGTGGGTGGCGCGATCTTGAACGAGACCTGAGCACCCTCGGCACGGGCAGCGGTCGCCCGCCAGCGCTGGATCCGCTTGGCCAGCAGGTAGTTCGGGCCCTGTTGGAGCACGACGGAGTCGTTGATGCCCGGATCTTCTCCCGGCACGTAGTTGCGACGCAACAGGCGCCCGCCCGACAGGGTGCGCAGGGGGACCCGCAGCACCTTGGAGGTGCGACGTCGGGAGTAGCTCTCGGTGGCCGCATCGACTGCCTCGCGGGGCACCGCGAAGATGTCGGTCGGGGTCGCGAGGAAGGACAGGGCCGTGTTGGACCGGGCTCGGCGCACGTCCTGGGTGAGCGCATCGACCGCCGTGCTGACCCGCACGTTGGTGGCGCCGTCGGCGTAGACGTAGTTGCCGATCACCAGGCTTCCCTCGAGACCGTTGACCCAGGCGGTCGCCGTCGGAAGGTCGTGGACGAGGTCGACACCCGCCCGCTCCGGGAGGGGCCGGGCGCCGCGTGACACGGGGACGATCAGGCGGCCCGGTGCGTCAGCGGTCTCCTCGAGCAGCCGGGCCCAGACATCTGGACGGGGGAGATCCAGGGCCGCGACGGTGGCCCCCCACCGAAGCAGTGAGCGCAGCGGGCCCATCTCGGCCGCCGCACCCAGCACGACGACGGTGCGGCCCTCGAGGCGGAGCATCTCGGGGTGGTCCAGCACCGTGCCGACGGCCTCACGCAGGCTCGGCTCCACGGTGCCCTGATCGACCCACGTGTCGAGCTGGCGGCGCAGGTCGTCGCCGGCCAGGCGTCGACCGCGATAGGGAATGGTCAGGGCGGTGTCGGGGTCGCCCGTGCCGCCGAGCACCTCGGTGGCGAGGTCGTCGGCGGGGCGGCCCGCCGCACCTCCGAGCGCCGCGTCGAGGCTCACCTCCCTGCCGTCGGGGTCCGCCCAGACCATCCGTGAGTGCAGCGATTCCAGCCCGGTCTCCGCGATCGAGCGGGCATCGGAGTAACTCGGCAGGCCGGCCTCGACGAGACGTCGAAAATGCGTGAGATAGCCACTGCGCCAGTTTGTTTCGCGATGTGCTGCAGCTGACCCGACGGGGTCGACCTGCGCGAGGGCGTCGGCGACGACGGCACGCCCCGTGGAGGCGGTGGACCGGCGCCCGTCGGTCTCGGGAAAGACGACGCCGGAGGTGTCGGTGCCCGGCATCCGCTCAGCTCCAGACGAGCGCGCGAGACGGGTCCGCCAGCAGGGCCGCGACGTCGGCGAGGAAGCGGCTGCCGAGCTCACCGTCGACGAGCCGGTGGTCGAAGGAGAGCGCGAGCGTGGTGACCCAGCGCGGTGCGATCGCCTCGCTCCCGTCAGCGGCCGTGATGACCCAGGGCCGGCGGGTGACCGTGCCGAACGCCAGGATCGCCGCCTCGCCCGGATTGAGGATGGGAGTCCCGGCATCCACCCCGAACACCCCGACGTTGGTGATCGTGATCGTGCCGTTCGACATGTCCGCGGGCTGGGTGCGGCCCTCGCGAGCGGTGCCGGTCAACACGCCGATCGCCTCCGCCAGCTCGCGCATCGACATGGCGTCGGCGTCCTTGACGTTGGGCACGACGAGGCCGCGAGGAGTTGCCGCGGCGATGCCGAGGTTGACGTAGTGCTTGAGCACGATCTCCTGCGCGGCCTCGTCCCAGCTCGCGTTGACGCCCGGGTTGCGGCGGATCGCGACGCACATCGCCTTGGCCAGCACGAGGAGCGGGGTGACCTTGACGTCGCGGAACTCCCTGTCCTTCTTCAACTGCTCGAGGAGGTCCATCGTGGCGGTGACGTCGAGGGTGACCCACTCGCTCACGTGGGGTGCGGTGAACGCGGAGCTGACCATGGCCTGCGCGGTCATCTTGCGCACCCCCTTGATCGGCACCCGGGTCTCGCGCTCCCCGGGCGCACGCTCAGGAGCGGATGCCGGTGCCGTGCCCTGCGCGGCCCCCGCGCCTTCGGAGGCGGCTGCCTCCACGTCGGCGCGGGTGACGGTGCCGCGCTCGCCCGTCGCGGTCACGGAGGCGAGGTCGACGCCGAGGTCCTTGGCGAGCTTGCGCACCGGGGGCTTGGCGAGCGCGCGCTCCCGCGCCCCGCCATCCGTGGCGTGAACACCTGACCTATCGGTCGATTGTTCACGGGTGGGGGTCGGGGCGGGGGGAGGTGATGCGGGCGTAGCGGGCGGGAGGGGTGGGTCGTGCTCCTCGGGTCGACGCGTGGTGAGGCTCACTCTGGGGCGTCGCTTGGCCTCGGTCTGCTTCACGCCGTAACCGACGAGGACGGCGGTGCGCCCGGTCGACGTCGTGCCGCCGATCAGCCCCTCCGCAACCTCTTCCTCCGCGGCGGCCTGCGTGGCCAAGCCCTCGCTCGCCGGCGCGGTGGGTGCCGCCGGCACGTCCACACCGTCGTCGACGGTGATGATCGGTGAGCCGACCTCGACGGTGTCACCCTCCGAGACGTGGATCGCCGAGACGGTGCCGGCGAAGGGCACCGGCAGCTCCACGAGGGACTTCGCGGTCTCCACCTCCACGACGACGTCGTTGACCTTGACGGTGTCACCCACCGCGACGTGCCAGGTGACGATGTCGGCCTCGGTCAGACCCTCGCCGGGGTCGGGGAGCTTGAACTCACGCAGAGCCATCGCAGCAG
>JBDSVV010000398.1:0-3269 GCA_039927035.1 Ornithinibacter sp.
CCGCCCGCACCGAGGAGAGCTCGGTGGTGCGCGGCGCCCGAGAACTGCTGGGTGAGCGCGCGGGCGCACGGCACTAGAAGGCTAGGTCCGGCGAAGCCGGATTTTCGGGTCAAGTTTCAGGCTGCGAGTCCAGATTCCTTGGCGAGTTTGTCGATGGCTTTCTGGTAGTCGCGGCTGACGGTTTGTAGCGGTCCGGGTTCGGGTGCGGTGAGTTGGGCCAGGCCGGTCCGTAGCAGCCGGTCATGGGCGCGGGTCAGGAACAGGGCGTGGTGGAGCCCGGTGTCGGTGACTTGGTAGCGGTGGCTGTGGGGCTGGCGGGTGATCAGACCGTGTGCTCGTAACCGGCGCAGGTCGTAGGTCAACTGTCCGGCGGAGAAGCCCTTGTCGAGCAGCTGCCCGACGAGTCCGCGCAGGTCGCGGTTGGTGAACCCACCGGGAAGAAGTCGGAAGACCAGCAATGCGCAGAGCAGTGCCTGGGCGCGGGTGTCGGCGAAGCGGAGCCCGGCAACCCGGGTGCCGGTCTCGGTGATCACGGGATCGTTGACGGCGGTGAAGGTCTCGCGGCCTCGGGCCGGGTCGTGGCTGATTCGTTGGACGCCGAGCAGGCGTCGGTTGGCGGTGAAGCCGACCTCGCAGAGTGCGGGCAGGTTGGTCAGTCGTTTCCCGATGTAGAAGTCACGAGTGTTGTTGATGGTGGTCTCGGTCCGTAATGCTCGTCCTTCCTTGTGGTACTGCTTGATGGTGGTGTTCTTGTAGTCCACGTGCAGGCTCGGGGTGACCCCCTCGGTGATCACCCGGGTCCGGAACCGGCCCGGGGTTGGGTGTTTGCGGCCCCGGAAGATCCGTCGGTCGAAGACCAACGAGACCTGGTCGGGGCGGCCCAGGTCGAGGTTGTCGCGGATGACTTGTTCGAAGAGGATCCGCCCCGAGACCGGTCGGTCCAGCATCTGGGTCAGCGAGAACTCCGCCTGCAGGATCGAGATGTCGTAGCGGTAGCCCGCGGCCCGGTCGGCGGGACTGAACGGGTGTGGCACCTTGGCTAACCACTTGCGCAGCAGGGCGTCGATCTGGGCCGGCCCCAACGTCTCACACATCGCCTGCACCCGATCGACGTCGGTCGGGTCCTCGAAGCTGGCGAAGGCGTTGTCCAGCGCGGTGAACCCGATCCCCGCCTTCGCGGCCTGGCGTTTGGCCCACTCGTTGCCGTTGAGGCAGAGCTTGGCGTTGTAGGGGAAGTAGGAACAGAACTTGAGGAAGAACGGACCGAAGTCGGCGTCGACGGCGTAGAGGTAGAAGTGGTTGACGAAGCCGGTGGTCTTCACGATCCACGGATAGGGCCTGCCCTCGGCGTTGCGGCGCTTCTCGGTGCGGAACAGTGCCGTCTTCTCCTGCGCACGACCGACGAACAGCATCCCCTCGGTCCGGCCGGAGGCCTCGAAGCGGGCCAGGTGCTCGTGCATGATGTCGTCCTTGCGTTGGCCCTTGACGAAGTCCACCCAGGGCACACCCTGATCGACCGCGAAGCGGCGCATCGCGGCACTGAACGCCTCGGTGATCTTGCCCAGCGGCGCGGTCGAGGCGATCGGCAAGTCGAGCTGGCGGTGGACGTAGCCCACGATCCCGGCCGCGTACTGCAACTGGGGGACATAGACGTTGAGATACATCCGGTCGATCGACTCGATCTCAAAGACAGTGTGCTCGGCAACGACATCGGACACGGTGCGCGGTAGCGTCATGACAAGGCTCCGGTCAGGCGGACGGCTGTGCTTCAGCCAACCACCGCCACCGAGCGGCCACAACACGGAGTCCCCAGGGACCCCGTCACCCGCCGACCGGAGCCGCCCAGGCAACCTCAGCCACCACCCCACGCCTCGTCGGGCTGGGGCGGAGCCCCGTTAGTGGTCCGTCTGTGAATTGATCTGGCGGAGTGTCTCGCGTCCTCGTTGGACTTTGGTGATGATGTCCTCGGCGGTGGATTTCCAGATGAAGGGCTTGGGGTCGGCGTTCCAGTGCTCGGCCCAGGTGCTGATCGCTTCGCTGAGTTCTTTGACGTTGGTGAAGGTGCCGCGGCGCAGGCGCCGGTCGGTCAGTTCCTTGAACCAGCGCTCGATCAGGTTGAGCCAGGAGCTCGATGTCGGCGTGAAATGCAGGTGCCAGCGTCGTCGGTCGCGGTGGGCCAGCCACCTCTTGATCTCTGGTGTGGAGTGTGCGGACAGGTTGTCCAAGACGACGTGCACAGCTAGGCCGCGCGGCACGGTTGCGTCGATCTGCTTGAAGAACCTCAAGATGTCGGCACCGGTGTGGCCCTTGTTGAGCCCGGTGAGGACTTCGCCCGTGGCGATGTTCATCGCAGCAAACAAGTCGATGGTGCCGTTGCGCTTGTAGTCGTGGGTCATCGTGCCGGCACGGCCAGGCTTCATCGGCAGCGAGGGCTGGGTGCGGTCCAGCGCCTGGCATTGGGTCTTCTCGTCGTAGGAGAACACCACGGCGCGCGCGGGTGGATTCAGGTACAGGCCCACGACGTCGACGAGCTTCTCCTCGAACCGGGGGTCGTTGCTGACCTTGAACGTCTCGACCCGCCAGGGCTTGAGGTTGTGATCTGACCAGATCTTGGCCACCGCGTCCTTGCCGATTCCCACGCGGGCCGCCATGGAACGGGTCGACCAGTGAGTCGAGGTGTCGGCTGGCTTCTCGGTATGGGTCAGGCGCAGCACTTCCTCGACCGTGCCGGGCGGCAACGACGGCTTGCGTCCGCGACCCTTCGCGATCGTCCCGACCCCGGCGGTGCCCTCGGCCTTGAACCGCGTCCGCCAACGACGCACCGCATCGGCATCGACCTCGCACCGGCGCGCAATCTCTGCGTTCGCCAGACCATCGGCTGCCATCAGCAAGCCCTTGGCCTGACGCACCACCCGATGCGGCCGACTCGTTGATCGCGCTAACGCCACCAGTCCTTCGCGCTGAGCAGCCGTCATTTCCAGAGCAGGAGCAGCAGGTCGAGGCATGACCCAACAATACCTGAATACCCTCGCTATTTCACCGACACACCACTAGGGCATGCCGGATCCGTGGCCGCACCTGTTCGGTTTTCACGAGATCTTCCATGCGCTGACGGTGCTGGCGTTCGCCAGCCACTTCATCGACGTCACGATCGCGACGTACTCACTGCGCAACTGGCCGTCCCAGACGGCTGAGACTTGGCGCAGCGGGACTGCGGCGAGCTGGTTCTAGGAGACAACTGACAGGGAGCGACGCTGTTCGCCATGCTC
>JBDSVV010000399.1:0-6699 GCA_039927035.1 Ornithinibacter sp.
CAGCGGGTGGGCCGGATCTCCGGCCCACCCGCTCCCGTCTACGGTGGGGGCATGTTCGCCTGGCAGGAGGAGCGTGACGGCATCCGCCGTGCGGTGACCTCCCGCGAGGGTGGAGTGAGCGCCGCCCCGTATGCCGGTCTGAACCTTGGCTCCCACGTGGGGGACGACCCCGACGCCGTCGTGGAGAACAGGCGCCGGCTCTCGGCCGCCGTCGGCGCCCCCGTCGCCTACATGGAGCAGTGCCACGGCACGGGCGTCGAGGTCATCCAGGCGGTGCCCAGTGACCCCCCGCGGGTCGATGCACTGGTGAGCGCGACCCCTGGCCTGGCACTCGCCGTGCTCGTCGCGGACTGCGTGCCGGTGCTCCTCGCTGACTCGAGCGCCGGGGTCGTCGCCGCCGTGCACGCGGGGAGGGCCGGGATGGCGGACGGGGTGGTGCTGCGTGCGCTCGAGGCCATGTCGGACCTCGGGGCCTGCCACGTCGACGCCGTGGTGGGGCCGTCGGTGTGCGCCCGCTGCTACGAGGTGCCCGAGACCCTGCGCCAGCAGGCTGCTGCAGCATCCACGGTCGCGCCGGCCGTGTCCTGGACGGGGACGCCTGCGATCGACGTGGCCGCTGGAGTCGTCGACCAGCTGCACCGCGCAGGTGCGGCCGTGCGGTGGCTGCCCGGATGCGCCCGGGAGCGCCCCGACCTGTTCTCGCACCGGCGGGACGGGCTCACCGGGCGTTTCGCCGGACTCGTTTCAGTGGTGGGCCGGTGAGCACCACCCGCCGCGAGCAACTCAGCGAGTCCCTCGCGATGGTGCGGCAGCGGATCCGGGCGGCAGCAGTAGCCGCCGGACGGCATCCCGAGGACATCGAGCTCGTTGTCGTGACGAAGTTCTTCCCCGCCTCCGACGTCGACCTCCTCGCCGACCTCGGCGTCACCGCGGTGGGGGAGAACCGGGACCAGGAGGCGGCGTCGAAGTGCGCCGAGCTGGGCCACCGTGAGCTGCTGAGCGTGCACTTCATCGGACAGCTCCAGAGCAACAAGGCCGCCTCGGTGGTGCGCTATGCAGATGTGGTCCAGTCGGTGGACCGGCTCAAGCTCGTGCGCGGTCTCGACCGGGCCTGCGAAGCGGCGGGCCGCCGGTTGGACGTGCTCGTGCAGGTCGGCCTGGATGGCGGCGGCGGCCGCGGCGGCGTCGACCCCGAGCAGGTGCACTCCCTCGCCGAGGCGATCGCCGGCTCGCCGGTGCTGCACCTGCGAGGTGTGATGGCCGTCGCGCCGCTCGAGAGCGATCCGCGCACCTCCTTCGACCGGCTGCGAGGCATCGCCGACAAGGTCCGAGCCGAGCACCCAGAGGCGACCTGGATGTCCGCGGGAATGAGCGGGGACCTCGAGGCCGCGGTCGCAGCCGGTGCGACACACCTGCGTGTCGGGTCCGCAATCCTCGGATCTCGTCCGCCCCACCGGTAACTTCATTCTCGATGCACGGTGCCGAAGAGGCGGGGCCGGCGACCAAGGAGCACTCAATGGCTGGCGCGCTGCGCAAGACGATGGTCTATCTCGGCCTCGCCGAGGACCAAGGTCGCGACGACGACGAGTTCTATGACAGCTACGACGAGGAGCAGCACGAGACCCCGGAGCCTCGCGGCGCCGAGGTGACCCACCTGCCGACCCGTCACAGCGTGGCCGAGGTCGTGCGCAGCCCGGAGGCCAGCGGCGTCTCGCGGATCACGACGATCCACCCCCGCACCTACAACGAGGCCAAGACCATCGGGGAGAACTTCCGCGACGGCATCCCCGTCATCATGAACCTCACCGACATGAGCGACTCCGACGCCAAGCGTCTCGTCGACTTCGCTGCAGGACTGGTCTTCGGTCTTCGCGGCTCGATCGAGCGCGTGACGTCCAAGGTCTTCCTGCTCTCCCCGGAGACGGTAGAGGTCAACGCGGAAGAAGGCCCGCCCGTCGCAGGGCGGACCGTCTTCAACCAGAGCTGACGGGGCGGCGCTCCCCGTCGGGGAACCGTCGGTCACACTTCTTCCATGAATGCCGTGCGCGGGGTCCTGCACTTCGTCGTCTTCCTCTACTTCCTGGTGCTCATCGGCCGGGTCGTCTTCGACTGGATCCGGATGTTCGCGAGGGAGTGGCGTCCGCGGGGCGCCGTGCTCCTGGTGGCGGAGCCGATCTACACCCTCACCGAACCCCCACTTCGCGCCTTGCGCAAGGTGATTCCGCCGCTGAGGCTGGGCGGGGTGGCCCTGGACCTGTCCTTCATGGTGCTGTTCTTCGCCGTCTACCTGCTGCTCATCCTGCTCTGAGGTCGCGGGCCCGACACGGCCGCGGGGGACGGGTGCCGGGTGCCGGCTCCGGCTCCGGCTTTCCATCACCCTCCCGTGATCCCGTACTCTGGCGCTCCGACCTCTTTTGCGTGCTGCCACCCCCGGCGCGCGCCCGGAGCCGGATCACCGTGACCAGATGGCCAGCCCCAGGAGTTGACAATGGCGCTCACGCCCGAAGACGTCCTCAACAAGACCTTCACCCAGACCCAGTTCCGCCGTGGTTATGACGAGCGGGAGGTCGATGACTTCCTCGACGACATCGTGGCCGAGATGCGGCGGATGACCAAGGAGTCCGACGACCTGCGCGGAGACCTCAACACCGTCCGCGAGGACAAGGGTCTTGCCCCGGTCGCCCCGCGCGGTGTGGTCGACACCTCGGCCCAGGAGCTCGAGGAGCTCCGGGCCAAGAACGCCACCCTGGCCGCACAGGTGTCCGAGCTCGAGGGCAGCCGCAGCGAGCTCACGGCGCGGGTCGGTGAGTTCGAGGGCAAGAGCGGCGACATCGAGGGGCGCAACGCTGAGCTCCAGGGGTCAATCACCCAGTTGGAGACCCGCAACTCCGAGCTCGAGGCCAAGAACTCCGAGCTCGAGGCGAAGGTCGGCGAGCTCCAGTCCCGCAGCTCCGAGCTCGAGGCGAAGGTCGGCGAGCTCGAGGGGCACCGCGAGCAGGCGGCGCAGGACCACGAGGCCCAGACCCAGGCCGCAGAATCCAAGGCGGACGAGCAGCTCGCCACCCTCTCTGCGCGGGTGGAGGAGGCCGAGCGCGAGGCCCAGGAGCGGATCGCCGCCGCGCATGGGCGCGCAGCCCAGGCCGAGCAGGAGGCCGAGGCTCGGGCCAGCGCGGCCGCGCAGAAGGGTCAGTCCGAGCAGGAGTCCGGGGCGAGCGCCTCGGCCGCGCTCGCCGGTGCCGGCGGTGGGGCGAGCGCGGCAGGTGTGATCGCGCTGGCTCAGCGCCTTCACGACGAGCACGTCGCGGCGGGGGAGTCCCGTCGCAACGAGCTCTTCACTGAAGGTCAGTCCCGGCACGACGAGCTGGTCGGCAGCGGCCAGCGGCAGTACGACGAGCTGTTGAGCACCGGTCAGGCCAAGCACGACGAGCTGGTCAGCTCGGGTCAGGCGCAGTATGACGAGTTCCTGAGCACCGGTCAGGCGCAGCACGAGGAGCTGGTGAGTACCGGTCAGGCCAAGCACGACGAGCTGGTCAGCTCCGGTCAGGCGCAGAACGAGGAGCTCATCGGCACCGCGACCACCCAGCGCGACGAGATGATCGGCACAGCGATGGCCCAGCGCGACGAGATGCTCACGGAGGCCCGCGAGCGCTCGACCGGCATGGTTGCCGAGGCGCAGCAGAAGAAGGCCGCCATCCTCGAGGAGCTGGGACGCGACCGCGGATTGCTGGAGCGCAAGATCGAGGAGCTCAGTGGCTTTGAGCGGGACTACCGTTCGCGTCTGCACACCTACATCCAGGCCCAGCTCGCAGAGCTGTCCAACACCGGCGCGGATGCCGCCTCTGACGGTGCCGACAAGGCGCCCTCGGAGCAGGTCGGGGAGCCTCAGCCCGAGCACCAGGGCTGATCTCCACGCACACACGAAGGGCCCGGGAGACCCCGGGCCCTTCGTGCTATTTGAGATCTCACCCGTCTCGTACCGCGTTTTGCCGTGCAGGCGGACCCGGTCAGGCCGTATCCTCCACGCACCGGCCGGGTCGACAGGGGCCGGCCGCCTTTCGGAAGCAGGTCGTGTGATGGTTGCCAAGCTGGCTCGGGACGCCGTGAAGCAGGTGTCAAAGATGGCAGCGGGTGCGCGCAAGGCCGTCACCGGCTCCGGCGCCGCGACGGGATCGCCCGGCAACGGGTCCGGATCCACCACCCGAGGGCAGCAGGCTGCCCCCGCCAAGAAGGCGCCGGCCGCCAAGGCTCCGGTCAGGAAGGCCGCCGGGAACACGGCCCCGATCAAGAGGGCTGCTCCGGCGAAGAAGGCTCCGGCCAAGAAGGCCGCCGTGAAGGCGGCCCCGGCCAAGAAGTCTCCGGCCAAGAAGGCTGCCGTGAAGGCGGCCCCGGCCAAGAAGGCTCCGGCCGCCAAGGCTCCGGCCAAGAAGGCTGCAGAAAAGACGGCCCCGACCAAGAAGACTGCCCCCGCCAAGAAGCCTCCGGCGACCAAAACAGCAGTCACGGTGGCTCCCGTCAAGAAGGCTGTACCAGCGAGGAAGGCTGCTCCGGCGAAGAAGGCTGTTCCTCCCTCGAAGGCCCCTCCCGCCAAGAGGATCTCGGCCCCCAGGGTTCCGCGCCGCTCGACGCCGTCGATGGTCCCCTTCCGCGAGGGGGAGACGCCGTGGACTGCTGCCCAGCTCAGGGGAGTTCGCGCTGAGCTCGACACCGACATCGCGCAGCTGCGAGCCGAGCTCGAGCATGCGCACAACGATCTCGTCGACCTGATGCGCGACTCGGGTGACGGTGCCGGCGACGACCAAGCCGATGCCGGCGCGAAGACCTACGAGCGTGAGCAGGAGATCTCGTTGGCCAACAACGCCCGCGAGATGCTCGAGCAGTCCGAGCACGCGCTGGAACGACTGGACGACGGCACCTACGGGATCTGCGAATCCTGTGGGAGCGCCATCGGCAAACTTCGTCTCCAGGCCGCACCTCGTGCGACCCTATGCATGCCATGCAAGATCAAGCAGGAGCGTCGCTGACGCCCGTCCACCCCAGCCCGCCCGTGCCCACCCCTGACATGCCGCCGTCCGGAGGTCGGCGGCGGCTGTATGCCGTGCTGTCGGGCCTGGCGGCGCTCACCGTGGTGCTCGACCAGGTGACGAAGGTCTGGGCTCTGGCCGCCCTGACACCCGGCGAGCCAGTCGACGTCCTCGGGTCGTGGATCCGTCTGAGCCTGATCCGCAACCCTGGTGCAGCCTTCTCGCTGGGTGAGAGCTCGACGTGGCTGCTGACGGCAGTCTCGGGGGCGATCCTCGTCTGGGTCGTCATGGGAGCACGCAGGGTGGGCAACCTCCCGTGGGCGATCTCCCTGGGCCTCCTGCTCGGCGGGGCGATGGGCAACCTCGTCGACCGGTTCCTGCGCGAGCCGGGACCGGGCCGGGGCCACGTCGTCGACTTCATCGACTACTTCGGGTGGTTCATCGGCAACGTGGCGGACATCGCCATCGTGGCCGCAGCCGCGATGATCGCCGTCCTCGCCTTCCGCGGCACCTCGCTCAGCGGTCCGGTCCACCACGCGGAGCACGCCGATGACTGACCAGCGCACGGTCCTGGTTCCCGAGGGGCTCGAGGGTGAACGGGTCGACGCGGCGATCGCCCGGCTCTTCGGCCTCTCGCGCACCCGCGCCGCCGACCTCGCCGCCGAGGGCGGGGTCAGCGTCAACACCGCCAGCGTCGGCAAGAGCCACCGGGTGAGCGCCGGTGACCTGCTCGAGGTGGCCCTCCCGGCATCCGCGGCGAGCGCGGTCCTGGAGGTCGTCGCCGAGCCGGTGCCCGGGATGTCCGTCGTCCACGACGACGACGACATCGTCGTGGTCGACAAGCCGGTCGGCGTCGCCGCCCACCCGAGCGTCGGGTGGACCGGCCCCAACGTCCTCTCCGGCCTCAAGGCAGCGGGATACCGGATCTCCACGAGTGGCGCCAGCGAGAGGCAGGGCATCGTCTCCCGCCTGGACGTCGGGACCTCGGGCCTGATGGTCGTGTGCAAGAGCGAGCGGGGCTACTCGGTGCTCAAGCGGGCCTTCAAGGAGCGCCGGGTCGACAAGACGTATCACACCCTCGTGCAGGGCCTGCCGGACCCGATCGAGGGCACCATCGACGCGCCGATCGGCCGGCACCCGGGCCACGACTACAAGTTTGCGGTCCGCGAGGCGGGCAAACCCGCTGTCACCCACTACTCGCTGCTCGAGGCCTTCCGGCACGCGTCCCTCCTCGAGGTGAGCCTGGAGACGGGTCGCACCCACCAGATCCGCGTGCACATGGCCGCGGTGCGCCACCCGTGCGTCGGTGATCCCACCTACGGGGCGGACCCTGTGCTGGCCCGGCGGCTCGGGCTGCAGCGGCAGTGGCTGCACGCGGTCGGGCTGGGGTTCGAGCACCCCGGCTCGGGGACCTGGGTCACCTTCGAGTCCCGCTACCCGGCCGACCTCCAGGGCGCCCTCGACCGCCTCTGACCCGTCAGCCCTCTCTCGGATCTCCCCGACTTCGTCTGTGGAGACGTCGGCGACACGCGGTTCGCGAGGCGTGTCGCGACGTCCTGACAGACGAAGTCGGGGAGGTGGGGAGGGGCGCGGCGCGGGGTTCGGGCGACACGACGGCGACACGCCGAGCGGTGTCCTCGGGGCGACCTAGGATGGTCGGCGATGTCCTCCCCGCACC
>JBDSVV010000400.1:0-3288 GCA_039927035.1 Ornithinibacter sp.
GGTGGGGATGGCTTCCACCCGGAACGCCGGTCTCCAGTCGTTGTCCCAGCAGGCGACGAAGTGCGTCGGCTGGTGGGTGCCGATGAGGGAGGCGATCATGTCCAGGAACCCGCGGATGGCGTTGGTGGGCGGCTGCGCCGGGTCGCTGCGCTGGTCCGGGACGCCATAGAAGGCCCGGAAGTACAGCGAGGCGGAGTCGAGCAGCATGAGGCGGCGATCGTCGGGCATGCGGCGAACGATAGTGGGCCGCACTAGGCTGCACGCGTGGAAGAACTGGATCGCCAGATCGTTGCCCTCCTCGCCAAGGACGGTCGGATCAGCTACACCGACCTCGGCAAGACCCTCGGCATGTCGACGTCCGCAGTGCACCAGCGGGTCCGGCGGCTCGAGCAACGCGGCGTCGTCAAGGGATACACCGCCACCGTCGACCACGCTGCCCTCGGGCAGGGCATGACCGCCTTCATCTCGATCACCCCTCTCGATCCTGCGGCGCCCGACGACATCCCCGAGCGGCTGCACGGGGTCACAGAGATCGAGGAGTGCCACTCGGTGGCCGGCGACGAGAACTACATCCTCAAGGTGCGGGTCGGCACGCCGCCGGACCTCGAGGCCCTGCTGGCCCGCGTGCGAGGGGTCGCCAACGTGTCGACGCGCACGACCGTGGTCCTGTCGACGCCGTGGGAGTGAGTCCGGCGTCGCAGCCCGCCGACCTCGCCGAGGACCTCCGCCGCTACCTTCAACAGGGGCGGGACGCGCTGGTGCGCACGCTCGACGGCCTTTCCGAGCACGACGTGCGGCGGCCGCTGACCCCGACCGGCACCAACCTGCTCGGACTCGTCAAGCACGTCACGGGGGGTGAGCTGGGTTACCTCGTGGAGTCCGTCGGGCGCCCCGCCCCGACCCTGCCGTGGAACGAGGACGGGTCGGTGTGGGAGGGCGCCGACATGTGGGTCCGAGCCGAGGAGTCGCGAGAGTGGATCCTCGGTCTCTACCGGCAGGCGTGGTCGCTCAGTGACGCCACGCTCGCCGCGCTTCCTCTCGATGCTCCCGCGAGCGTCGCGTGGTGGCCGGCGGAGCGACGGGTCACCACGCTGGGGCACCTCGCCGTGCGGGTCGTGGCGGAGACGGCACAGCACGCCGGCCACGCCGAGATCCTTCGCGAGGGCCTGGACGGTCGGGGAGGCCGCGATCGCGACGAGATGGGGGACGACTCCTCCTGGGCGGACTACGTCGGGCGGATCCAGGCCGCGGCCGACGCACACCGCTGACTCGCGATCGGGTTCGAACCGACTACCGGGCGATGTCGGCCACGATGCCGCTCACGACGGTGATCAGGTCGGCGGGGGAGAGGCCCACGTCGAGCCCGCGCCGGCCACCCGAGACGTAGACCGTGCCGAAGAGCAGGACGCTCTCATCGACCACCGTGGTCAGCGGTCGCTTCTGACCGACCGGGGAGATTCCGCCCATCACGAAACCCGACGAGCGTTGCGCAGCAACCGGATCCGCCAGAGCGACCCGCTTCACACCGAGGGCCTTCGCAGCCGCCTTGAGGTCGAGGGAGCTCGACACCGGCACGACCGTGACAGCCAGGCCGGTGCCGCTGTCGACAACCAGGGTCTTGAAGACCTGCTCCGGCGGCAGCCCGAGCACGTCCGCGGCCTCTGACCCGAATGACCGCACCCCCGGGTCGTGCTGATAGGTGTGCACCGTGAACGGCACCCCGGCGGCCGTGAGTGCCACGGTGGCCGGGGTGCCGGAGGAGTCAGGTCGCGGCATACCGCCACCGTATGCCGGGTGGCGGCCTAACCGAGGTCGGCGGCGGAGGCCGCGCGGCTGGCGCCTGCTCCGACGAGCGCCGCCTCGTGGGCGGCCTCGGTGTCGGTGTTGTCCCGCCACCACTGCTGCCCGGTGGGGGAGAGGGTGTCGATCGGGTCGTAGTAGACGTACTCGCGCGACATGGCCTGCTCGTCGTTGCCCTCGATCGACGTGCGGTAGTTCTTGCGCCAGAACGACATTCCGAGCTCGGTGTCGTAGCTCTCGACCTGGTGGACCCAGCGCTTGCCGACGAAGGGCACGTCGCAGACGATGCGAGGGGTCGCAAACCCCGGCAGGTAGCCCATGATCGAGTGCTGCAGCGCCTGGGCCCGAGCGAGGGAGACCCGCCAGTGCTCGGAGAAGGGGATCATGTCGCACATGTAGAAGTAGTACGGCGTGATCATCGCATCGTCCTGCAGCGCGAAGCACAAGTCGAGGAGGGCCTCGGGGGAGTCGTTGACGCCCCGCATCAGCACGCCCTGGTTGCGCACGTCGCGCACCCCGGCGTCGAGCATCGCCGTGGCGGCCTCGGCGACCAGCGGAGTCACCGACTGGGAGCTGTTGACGTGGGTGTGGATGGCCAGCGAGGCACCGCGTGAGCGAGCCTTTGCGCAGACCCGCGCAACCCCCTCCACCACGTCGGGCTGCAGCCAGTGCTGTGGGAGGCCCATGAGCGCCTTGGTGGCGAGGCGGATGTCGCGCACCGACTCGACGTCCAGGAGCTTGTCGAGGAAGCCCTCGAGGTTGCGCCATGGCATGTTCGCGACGTCACCACCGGAGACGACGACGTCACGCACACCGGGGGTGCGCTGCAGGTAGTCCAGCATGGCGGCATACCGGTCGACCGGCTTGCCGGCCAGCTTGAGCTTGATGACCTGCGGGGTGGAGTTGCCGACGAGGTCCATGCGGGTGCAGTGACCGCAGTACTGTGGGCAGGTCGGCAGCATCTCTGCCAGCACCTTGGTGGGGTAGCGGTGGGTGAGGCCCTCGACCGCCCACATGTCGTGCTCGTGGAGGCTGTCGCGAGTCGCGAAGGGGTGGCTGGGCCAGTCGGTGCGTCGGTCGGAGAACACCGGGAGCATGTAGCGGCGCACCGGGTCGGCGTAGAACGCCTCGGTGAAGTCGCGACCGGCCGCGGGAACCGGCCCGTGCGTCGCCGGCACCATCGTGTTCATCATCTGCGGGGGCACGAGCATCGACATCGTGGCTCGTTCCGCCTGGTCCCGCTCGAGGTCCTCGTAGAACCTGTCCTCGAGGAGGTCGCCCATCAGGGTCCGGAGCTGGCCGACGTTCTTCACGCAGTGCGCACGCTGCCACTGGGCGTCGCGCCACTGATCGGGCGTGGAATCCCGGTAGCCCGGGAGCCGCGTCCAGTCCGGCTCGGTCAGCTCGCGCCGCAGGTACGCGTAGGGCTGGTCGATCATCGTCTCCATGAATGGCAGGATACGGGATGGATGGCACCTCCGTGGCATC
>JBDSVV010000401.1:0-4174 GCA_039927035.1 Ornithinibacter sp.
TATGGCCCGGGCCCCACCTCATCGGGGGAGTGTGTCGGCAGCCTCACTCTGTCCGGCCGTGCGGGCGGGCGGCGAGCAGTGCCGACGCGAGGGTCTCCTGGAGCCAGGTGAGGAAGTCGTAGACGGCAAGGGCGTAGCCCAGTGGCCCCTCGTCGTCCGCCTCCGCAGCGGCCTCGAGCCCCGTCATGTCCTCCTCGGTGCGCAGCCCCATCCGTTCGCCGAGAACGAGGCGAACATCTGTCAGCGCGATGAGGAAGGTCCGGGCCTGGACGCCGTCCAGGCGTAGCTTGTCCTCGCCACGGAGCAGCCCCGCGGCGGTCACGAGCGCTTCGGCCTTGCGTTGGCGCAGGCCGGTCTCGGTGAGTCGCCTGAACTCGGTGGCCATCTCGTCGTCCTGCAGGTTGGCGGTGGGGAGGAGCCGGGCCAGCGCGGGGTCCCGCTCCCCCGGCAGATCCTCGATCCCGACCTGGTCCTCGGCCGCGACGCTGACGCCCATCCCCAAGCTCGCCACGATCGACGCGAACGCGTCGTCGCCGTCGGTCGCCTCGATCTCCGCAGGTGCCAGCAGGTCGCGCACCTGGTCCATCAGGCCCGCGACGGTGGCGCGTTCCGCGGAGTCGAGCGACGCGGCATACTTCAGGTGCTCGCCGGATCCGCGGCGGCGGAAGCCCTTCGCCATCAGGAGTCCTTCTGGAAGGTCGCCCACAGCCCGTAGCCGTGCAACGCCTCGGTGTCGGCCTCCATCGCCTCACGCGTCCCGTTCGCCACGACGGCCCGCCCCTGCGTGTGCACGGCCATCATGAGCTTCTCGGCCTTGCGCCGCGCATACCCGTAATGGGACTGCAGGACGTAGGTCACGTAGGACATCAGGTTGACCGGGTCGTTCCAGATGATCGTGACCCACGGGGTGTCCGCAGCGACGTCACCGTCGGTGACGGTGACGTCCTCGGTGGCGGGCGCGATGGACACAGCGCCAAGGATAGGTGGCTCAGCGGGACCGGTTCCACGATCCTGCGTAGAGCCCGTCGTCGCAGGCCCGACCGGCCTCCCCCAGCTCCAGCGGCCGGAAGGTGTCGACCATGACAGCGAGCTCGTCGAAGAACTCCGCACCCAACGAGGCCTCGGCCGCGCCCGGCTGCGGCCCGTGCGGGTGCCCGCCGGGGTGGAGGGAGACCGAGCCCTTGCCGATGCCGGACCCCTTGCGTGCCTCGTAGTCGCCGTCGACGTAGAACATCACCTCGTCGGAGTCGACGTTGGAGTGGTAGTACGGCACGGGGATCGCCAGCGGGTGGTAGTCCACCTTGCGGGGCACGAAGTTGCAGACGACGAAGTTCCAGCCCTCGAACACCTGGTGTGCGGGCGGCGGTTGGTGGACCCGACCCGTGATCGGCTCGTAGTCGGCGACGTTGAACACGTAGGGATAGAGGCAGCCGTCCCAACCGACGACGTCGAGGGGGTGGAAGGGCAGCACGTGCACGGTGCCGACGACCCCACCGCTGCTGCCGGGCCCGCTCCCCCGGTGCTTGATGTGCACCTCGGTTCGCGCGTCGGGCTTCTCCCCGACGTCCTCGGCAAGCAGGGGACCCTGCGGCATCCGCAGGTCCCGCTCGCAGTAGGGGCTGTGCTCCAGCAGCTGGCCGTACGTGCTCAGGTAGCGCTTCGGCGGTGAGATGTGGCTGCTCGCCTCGATGCAGATGGTGCGCAGCGGCTCCTTGCGCGAGCGAACCGGCAACCAGCGGTGCGTCGTCGCCCGCGGGATGACGACGTAGTCACCCTCCCCGACGTCGAAGGCGCCGAAGACCGTTTCCACCCGGGCCCGGCCCCGCTCGACGTAGACGACCTCGTCGCCGATGCCGTTGCGATACCACGGGCTCGGCGCACCGGCCACGGCATACGACAGGCGCACGTCACCGTTCCCGAGCAGCAGGCGCCGGCCGGTGACGACGTCGGTGTCCTTGACGACCTTCGCCGGGAAGAGGTCGTGCGGCTTCAGGTGGCGCGGCAGGAGTGGGTGGTTGGGCGTCGTGGAGAGGTCACCGATGGTCCACTCGCGGTACTCCGCGATCGTCGAGGGGATGTTGCGGTGGTAGAGCAGCGAGGAGTCGGAGGAGAAGCCCTCCTCCCCCATCAGCTCCTCGTAGTAGAGCTCCCCCTTGCCGCGCTTCGCGGGTCGTCGGTGCTGGGTGTGCCGCTTCGGGGGGATGCTGCCCATGCTCTGGTAGTGCGCCACTGTCTCGTCCACCTCGGTGTGGTCGGTTCCTGCTCTGACCGCTCTGCCTCTCACCCTAGAACGACGCGTCGTCGGGTGGCACCCCGTGGGCGCTCGGCGTCATGATGGGTCGATGGCGGCGCGCACCTTCGTCAACGTCCTCCACGTCGACCTCGACCAGTTCATCGCGGCGGTCGAGGTGCTGCGCCGCCCCGAGCTCGTCGGGCGCGAGGTCGTCGTCGGTGGTCGGGGTGACCCCACCGAGCGCGCGGTGGTCTCGACCGGCAGCTATGAGGCCCGTGAGCGCGGGGTGCGCTCGGGGATGCCGTTGCGCGTTGCTGCCCGCAAGGCTCCAGATGCCGTGTTCCTTCCCGTCGACGGCCCGCACTACCTCGCTGCCTCGGAGGAGGTCTTCGCAGCCGTGCGCAGCCTGGGGCTGGTCGTCGAGGTGCTCGGCTGGGACGAGGGCTTCGTCGGGGGTGACACGGGCGACCCCGAGGCCCTGGCTCGCCGCATCCAGGCAGCGGTGCTCGAACGCACCAGGCTGCACTGCTCCGTCGGCATCGGCGACAACCGGGTGCGCGCAAAGATCGCCACCGACTTCGGCAAGCCCCGAGGCGCCTACCGACTGACAGCGCAGAACTGGTTCGAGGTGATGGGTCACCGACCGACGCTCGCGCTCTGGGGTGTCGGGTCCCGGGTCTCGGCACGACTGGAGGCACACGGCATCCGCACCGTCGCCGACCTCGCCGCAGCGGACGAGGCGGTGCTCACTCGCGAGTTCGGGCCGTGGATGGGCACCTGGTATGCCTCGCTCGGGCGCGGCGAGGGCAGCGCCGAGGTCGACGACACCCCGTGGGTGGCGCGCAGCCACAGCCGCGAGACGACCTACCAGCAGAACCTCACGACACCGGAGCAGATCCGCGATGCCGTGCGGGTGCTCACCGACCAGGCCCTCGAGGACGTGCGGCGCGAGGGCCGGCCGGTGGAGCGGATCGGGCTGAAGATCCGCTACGCGCCCTTCTTCACCGTCACCCGCAGCCGCAAGCTCGCTGCGACGACGCCGGACCCCGCGCGCGTGCACGCGGCGGTGCAGTCCCTGCTCGCGGACCACCTCGAGGAGGGACGCGAGGTGCGCCTGCTCGGGGTCCGCGCCGAGATGACGATGCCCGACGGTGGCGAGGAGGTCGAGCGCACACCAGTGCGAGGCCGGGTCTGAGGACCGCCGCGATAGGTTGACGCCATGTCGAGCACCCCGGCCCTGTTCCGCGCCCTGGTCGACGACGCCGCCGTCTTCCCACCCGGCAACGCCACCCTGCCGGATGCCGTGCGCGGCCACCGCGCCCACCGGGCCACCACTGCCGCAGCGGTGGTGGGGCCCCTGCTCGTGCCCGCCGGCGCGCACCGCGAGCTCGTCACCACCCTGGAGCAGGAGCAGGTGGGAGAGACGCTGAAGATCGGCCTCATCGCACGCCCCGGCACCGACGCGACCGTGCTCGCGGATGCCCTCCAGGCCATCTCGCCGCTCGCCGGCGTGCACGTCGTCGGCGCCGAGATCGGCTGGCAGTGGGACTGGCGGGGACTCGGCCTCGACGAGGTGCCGGTGGCGCTGGAGATCCCGCGGGGCGCCGAGCACGACGCCGCCCTGGTCGACGTGCGGACCGCACGCGCCGAGGGCCTCCCGGTCCTCGCCAAGTTGCGCACCGGCCCCACGCCCACCTGGCCCTGGCCCGACGAGGACGAGCTGGCGGCCTTCCTGTGCGTCACCGCCGCCGCCGGCCTGCCGTTCAAGCTCACCGGCGGGCTGCACCACGCCGTGCGGGGAAGGTATGTCGTGGACGGCGCACCCGAGGAGAACCACGGCGTCCTCAACGTGCTGCTCGCCACCGCGAGCTCGCTCGAGGGGGCACCGCGCGAGGAGGTCGCCGCCCTCCTCGCAGTCCGCGACGGCGACGCGCTGGCAGC
>JBDSVV010000402.1:0-4988 GCA_039927035.1 Ornithinibacter sp.
CTGGACCGGCTCGGTGAGGACACGGTCGAGCGCTCGCAGGCCGATGCCACCCGCGACGCCTACGTCACCCTGCTCAAGCTGCTGGCCGAGGACGGCCTGACGGCAGCCGCGGAGGTGTCGGTGAAGCTGTCGGCGGTCGGCCAGGCGCTTCCCGGTGACGGCACCGCGATCGCTCTGGACAACGCCCGCGCGATCTGTGAGGCGGCCGAGCGCGTCGGCACGACCGTGACCCTCGACATGGAGGACCACACCACGACCGACCGCACCCTCGAGGCGCACCGCGAGCTGATGAAGGACTTCTCGTGGATCGGAGCCGTCGTTCAGTCCTACCTGCACCGCACCGAGGCCGACTGCCGCGACCTCGCCGCCGCGGGTGCCCGAGTGCGCCTCTGCAAGGGCGCCTACAAGCAGCCGGCGTCGGTGGCCTACCAGGACGGGGGCGACGTCGACCTGTCCTACGTGCGGTGCCTGAAGGTGCTCATGGGCGGCACGGGCTACCCGATGGTCGCCACCCACGACCCGCGGCTCGTCGACATCGCCCAGGCGCTCGCCGTGCACCACGACCGCGCGCCCGACAGCTACGAGTTCCAGATGCTCCTCGGGGTGCGCCCCGCGGAGCAGGCCCGGATCGCCGACCGCGGGCACCAGATGCGGGTCTACATCCCCTTCGGCGAGGACTGGTACGGCTACCTCGTGCGCCGGATGGCCGAGCGCCCCGCGAACCTCCAGTTCTTCCTGCGCTCCCTCGCCAGCAAGGGCTGACGCTCCGGGTCGGTCCCGCCGAACCACGAATCCCTGCTGGCAGAGGTTCGTGGACCCGGCATACTCACTGCGCATGGGAACTGTTGCGATCTTCGGCGCCGGCGTGATGGGCGAGACCCTCCTCTCCGGACTGCTGCGCTCTGGTCGGTCCGCGGACGACCTGGTCATCACCGAACGCCGTCAGGACCGGGCCGCCGACCTCACCGCGAAGTACGGAGTGCGGGCGTTGAGCAACGTCGAGGCCGCCACCATGGCCGACACCCTTGTCCTCGTCGTGAAACCGCAGGACATGGCCGCGCTGCTGGAGGAGATCCACGACCACGTGCTCGAGGGCAACCTCGTCGTGAGCCTCGCCGCCGGCATCACCACCGCGTTCCTCGAGCGGGGGCTGCCGGAGGGGCGGCCGGTCGTGCGGGTCATGCCCAACACCCCCGCTCTCGTCGACCAGGGCATGGCGGCCATCAGCGCCGGCGCGCACTGCGACCCCGAGCACCTGCGCGAGGCCGAGTCGCTCCTGGCCGCGACCGGCAAGGTGCTCGAGGTGCCGGAGAAGCTCCAGGACGCCGTGACGGCGATCTCCGGCAGCGGCCCGGCATACATCTTCTACGTCGTCGAGGCGATGATCGAGGCGGGTGTGGTGCTCGGGATGCCGCGTTCCACCGCCACCGAGCTGGTCGTCCAGACCCTCTACGGCGCGGCGACGATGATCAAGGAGACGGGGCAGCACCCCACTGTGCTGCGCGAGCAGGTGACCTCTCCCGGCGGCACCACCGCGGCCGCCCTGCGCGAGCTCGACGACCACAAGGTGCGTGCCGCGTTCATCACCGCGATGGAGGCGGCCGCCAAGCGCTCGGCCGAGCTGGCCGGTGGCTGAGCCGGACGGCGTGCCCGTCGGCGCCGCGAGCCTGTCCGTGGTGCAGGTCGGCCCCGACCAGTGGCAGGTCTACCGGGACGTGCGGATCGCCTCGCTGGTCGACAGCCCCCGGGCGTTCTGGGCGACGTATGCCGAGGCCTCCGGCCGCACGCAGGAGCAGTGGCGGGGGCGGCTGGGTCGAGACGTCCCGACCTGGGTCGCCCTCGAGGGCGGGAGGCCCGTCGGCACCGTCGCGCTGTGGCACGCACCGGACCAGCCCGCCGGCGAGGGCCTGCTCATCGGCATGTGGGTGGCCTCCGCCGCCCGAGGTGCGGGAGTCGCGGACGCACTGGTCCGGGTTGCCCTGGAGCACGCGAGGGAGCTCGGCTGGCGACGGGTCCTGCTCGACGTCGCGCACGAGAACCGACGGGCCGGGGCCTTCTACCGCCGGCTCGGTTTCGCGCCCACCGGGGCGGTGGGCGAAATGCCCTGGGACCCGTCGGTGACCGAGGAGACCCTCGCGCTCGACCTCGCCATCTGACTCCCAGAGTTCACCCTGCCCGGGTTGCCGGGGCCGGTGGCGGGCGTGGGAGAGTGGCCCGCATGAGCGAGATCACCGTGCGTCCGCTGGAGGTTCAGGAGTGGGAGCAGTTCCGCTCCGTGCGCCTCCAGGCTCTCCGGGAGTCCCCCGATGCCTTCGTCGCGTCCTTCGAGGAGGAATCCGAGGAGGGGGAGGACTTCTGGCGGGACCGGATGCAGCGCTCGGTGCGCCTCCTGGCGGAGCTGGACGGCGAGCCCCACGGCATCGCGAGTGTCGGGCCGGCGGGGGAGGACCAGCCCGAGAGGTCCCAGCTGTTCGGCCTCTGGGTCACCCCGCAGGCCCGCGGCACCGGCGTGGCGACCGCCCTGGTGCGCGCGGGGGCCGTGTCTGCGGCCGAGGCGGGCAAGCGCCAGCTGCTCTACTGGGTCGGCACCGACAACGCTCGGGCGGTGGCGTTCGCGAGCGGCTTCGGCTTCCGCCCCACCGCTCAGCGGCGCCCGATGCGCGTGGTGTCGCAGGTCGACGGCGAGGAGGAGATCGCGATGACCCTCCCGCTCTCAGGCGACCGGGGCGGCATCCCCAACTTCTGAGGGGCTAGGGGCGGGCTGCGAGACGCTCGATGAGGGCCGTCGGGCCGCTCACGATGAGCAGGTCGTGCGCCGAGACCTTCGTCGACGGCACGGCATACGTGAAGTCCTCACCTGGTGGTTTCACGCCCACCACCGTGACGCCGTACTTGCTGCGCACCGCGCTCTGCTCGAGGGTGAACCCGACGGTCTCGCTGGGCGGACGCATCTTGACGATGGCGAAGCCGTCGTCGAACTCGATGTAGTCCTGCATCCGCCCGCCGACGAGGTGCGCCACCCGGCGACCAGTGTCGGCCTCGGGGCGCACGACGTGGTGCACACCGATCCGTTCCAGGATCCGGGCGTGCTCGATCGACATCGCCTTGGCCCAGATGTCGAGGACACCTGCGTCGACGAGGTTGGCCGCAGCAAGGACCGAGGCCTCCACCGAGGACCCGATCGCAACCACCGAGATCCGGAAGCGCCCGGCCTTGGCATCGCGGATGACGCCCACATCGCTGGCGTCGCCGTGCACGACGTGACTGATCCGGCCGAGGAACTTCTCGGCCAGGAACCCGTCCTTCTCGATGGCCGTCACCTTGTGGCCGAGGCGGCGCAGCTCGAGTGCGGCGGCCGCACCGAACCGGCCCAGACCGATGACGAGGACCTCGTCGTCGTACAGGTTCTTGCCCATGCGGGGCCTCTCTCGGTGCTCGGTCGTGAGAGGGCCAGCCTGCCACGAGCCGGCGCGGAGTACGGTGCTGAGCATGGGAGTGCGGACGAGCGTCATCTGGGACGACGTGTTCACCGCCTATGACTTCGGCCCCGATCACCCGATGGGACCGGTGCGCCTGGACCTCACGACGCGTCTGGCCAGGGCCCTCGGGGTGCTGGACGCCGTCGACGTGGTGAGCCCCGAGGTGGCCGACGACGACCTCCTGGCGACCGTGCACGACCGTGACTACATCGCCGCCGTGCGCCGCGCGTCGCTGGACCCCGCATCGGCGGATCGTGGGCGCGGCCTCGGCACCGACGACGATCCCGCCTTCGTCGGCATGCACGAGGCGTCGGCCCGGATCGTGCAGGGCACGGTCGACGTGTGCCGCCGGGTGCTCACCGGGGAGTCCGAGCACGGCGTGAACTACTGCGGCGGGCTGCACCACGCCATGCCCACCCACGCGAGCGGCTTCTGCATCTACAACGACATCTCGGTGGGCATCCGCTGGCTGCTCGACCACGGCGCGGAGCGGGTCGCCTACCTCGACATCGACGTGCACCACGGCGACGGGGTCGAGCGCACCTTCTGGAACGACCCCCGGGTGCTGACCGTCTCGGTGCACGAGAACGGCCGGCACCTCTTCCCCGGCACCGGTTGGCCGGGCGACATCGGGGGCCCGAGCGCGAGGGGGACCGCCGCCAACGTCGCGCTCCCTCCCGGCACCTCGGATTCGGGCTGGCTGCGGGCGATCCAGTCGTTCGCGTCGCCGCTGGTGCGTGCGTTCGCGCCCGACGTCCTGGTCAGCCAGCACGGCTGTGACACCCACTTCGAGGACCCGCTCGCGCACTTCGCGATCACGGTGGACGCCCAGCGGATGGCCCATGAGCTGATCCACGACCTCGCCCACGAGGCCGCCGATGGTCGCTGGGTGGCGCTCGGTGGGGGCGGTTACGAGCTCATCGAGGTGGTGCCCCGGTCCTGGACCCACCTCACCGCCATCGCCGCCCACGCTCCGGTCCTTCTGGACACCCCCGTGCCGGCGCAGTGGCGCGACCACGTCGAGCGCACCTTCGGTCGTCGCGGCCCGGCGAGGATGGGGGACCGGCCGGTCGGTGAGCTGCCGATCTGGGTGCAACCGTGGAATGCCGGTCACAACCCTGACGGGCCGGTCGACCAGGCGGTCATGGCGACCCGCCAGGCGACGTTCAGCTACCACGGACTGGACCCCTGGTTCGACTGACGGTGCCGGGCACGGCATCCGGCCGGGACTGATGCATCCCCACGTCTCAGAACCTCGACTCATTGCCCCCCAGCCACGCCGAGATCCCCCAAATGGGCCCTCGGGCGTGGCTGGGGCGCAATGAGTCGAGGGGTGGGGCACGGCGTGTCGACTGGACATCGGGACGAAAGTTGCTCGATCCACTTCCCCAGTGGTCACAACTGCCCCTATGGTTGCGCTTGCACGCCGCAGGGAGAATGCCGGGGGTCCCGGCGCTGGGGGCGGCAGAGGATCGAGGTCCAGATGTCAACTGAGCGTCAGCTCGGCGA
>JBDSVV010000403.1:0-4664 GCA_039927035.1 Ornithinibacter sp.
CCTCACGCATCGGGCTACTTGGCAGCGCGTCATGGCGCACCGCCATCGCGAACATCTGAGCAAGCACACTTCGGGCAACTCGCGTGGTCCGACCGCTGAGGTCCACTCGGGCCAGCGCCTCATCGACCACACCCGTGCTGGCCCCGGTCAACCGCAGCCCACCCAGTCCAGGGTTAATGATCCGCGACAGCGCGGACTGGTACCCGGCCAAGGTCTGCAACGACACCGCCCCATCGTGCTCACCTCGACTTCCGTCGGTATCAGGAGCGCGAGCCTCCTCACGGCGGCGCCGCATCCAGTACTCCCCCAGCTCCTGCACAGTCATGTTCGGCTCGGCTCCACGAAAGCCCAGCGGGCGCCTCTGCGCCAGTCGCTCGGCCAGCGCCAGCTCGGCCTCGCGGGGCACGGGCCGGCGCGCCTGGACCAGGCGCCGACGGCCATCGAGGTCGCGTACCCACACTGTGGCCAACCACTGTTCAGCGCCACCACTGGTGACCCGACGGACCCAGCTTTCCCCGTGCTCGCCCACCGGCGTACGACTGTTCACCGCATGATCTCCCTGTCCTGGACGACGATCCTCGCCACGTGACGAGTGAAGGCGGGAACTATGCACTGATCCAGGCCGGCTGGCCAATCGATTGAGCACCGGTGAGTCACTGGTAAGCCACTGGTGAGCCAATCAGCACCGGCTCCCGATAAGAGACCGAGAAAACCGCATACATGCAGGTCAGCGAGGCCCTCTCCGACAGACTTCTGTGAGACGCAGGAACTGGCCGGTATCTAGGCTGGGGTGCGGGGACAGGAGAACTGGATTCATGGAGTACATCGATTCATCGCAGGCCGGGTCTGTGGTCGAGGACGGCGAGGTTCTCGTCGAGCCGGCTGTGCTGGTGGGGCCGCGTGAGGGCCGTGCGAAGCGACGCACGTTCACGGCCGAGTTCAAACGACGGGTGGTGGCCGAGTACGACGCGGCACCGCAGGGTTCGAAAGGTGCGGTGCTGCGCCGCGAACGGCTCTACGACTCCCATGTTCAGGAGTGGCGAGCCGCGATCGAGGCCGGCACCCTCGACGGTGGCGCTCGGCGGGGTCGCCCACCCGGCACGGGCCGTAGTCCGGAGCAGGCTCGGATCGTGGAGTTGGAGCGGGAGAACGCGCGACTCCAGGGCGAGCTCGACGCGAAGGACGAGGTCATCGCGCGCCGTGAGGATGCCTTGGAGGTACTGGGAAAAGGTGTCGCGTTCTTGGAGGCACTGTCCTCGAAGAACGCGCGATGACCAAGACCACGTACGCCACCTGGCAGACCGAGTCCGTTGAGGACCTCACCGGTTTGGTCGGGGTGGTGCAGGCGTGTCGTCTGGTCGGTCGTTCTCGGGCAACCCATCACCGTCACGCCCACCCCAAGCCGCGGGTGCATGGGCCACGGCGTCGGCCGGTCCATCCGGCCGAGCTGAGCGCCGTCGAGCGCGAGGAGGTCCTCGCGTTGCTGAACAGCGACGCCTACGCGAACTCCTCGGTGACCCAAGCGTGGGCGCGTGAGCTCGACGAGGGCCGCTACTGGTGCTCGGCACGCACGATGTACCGCATCCTGGCCGCAGCCGGCATGGGCGGGGAACGTCGCCGCCAGGCCACCCATCCGCCACGAACGATCCCGGAGCTGGTCGCGACCTGCGCCAACGCCGTGTGGTCGTGGGATATCACGAAAATGCGGGGTCCGGGCAAGGGCAGTTGGTATCACGCCTACGTGGTCATCGACATCTTCTCCCGCTACGTGCTGGGCTGGCGCATCGAACACGTGGAGGACGGTGACCTGGCCGCCGACCTGGTGGCCGAAATCGTCGCCGAGCAGGGCACCGCACCGGGCTACCTGCACGCCGATGGTGGTGCCGCGATGACCTCGAAACCGTTGGCATCGCTGCTGGTCGACCTCGACGTCCGCCGGTCGCACAACCGGCCACGCACCAGCAATGACAACCCTTACAGCGAGTCGCAGTTCAAGACCATGAAGTACATGGCCGACTATCCCGACCGGTTCGCGAGCATCGGTGAAGCACGAGCTTGGATGGCGGCGTTCACGAGCTGGTACAACCACGAGCACCGCCATTCCGGTATCGGACTGCACACCCCGGCTTCGGTTCATTACGGCACGGCCGCCGACATCCGTGCCGCCCGGCAGCGCGTCCTCGACCAGGCACATGCCGCCCATCCCGAGCGGTTCCGCCGACGCCCGCAAGCACCCAAGCTGCCCGAACGAGTCACCATCAACGACCCCGCCAACCACGGCGGAACCAGAAGGAGTATGAACTCAACTAAATAGGCTGGAACGTCTCATTTGACTTGAAAACTACCTCTCGTGCGGGTTTGGCCGGGTCGTTCAGTGGGCAAGTCTTCAGCCCGTGTGTCACCCACTCTCGGAGGAGTACCCATGAAGGTTGTCCGTTCCTTGTCCGGTGTCGCCGCTGCATCCCTCGTCATAGGGCTCGCGTTGGTGCCGGGTTCGTCCCAGGCGCGGCCGGCGACTGATCGGCCCGTCCGCGCGGCTGCCTCGGGATGGGGCAAGCCGGTCTTCGCGGAGCAGTTCGGCAGCCTCAGTGCGGATAGGTGGGCGAACGTCGGCCGCACGTCCCCGATCGGTTCCTGCGCGGAGATCGTGAGACATGGGCGGATCGCTTCATCGTAGACTCCTCTTGCCTTCGCCAAGGCAGACGACGTCGGCAGGCTGGCGGTGTCCGTTGTCGCAGGCACATACCCACCCTTGTGACTGTCCTCCGCTGACGGCCGCCCGTCAAGGGCGCTCTTGGCCGGCGATCCCGGACGGGGTTCGTCCACCGGGAACCGCTCGATTCTTCGGGTCATGCGGGCCGACGGACGCCGACCCCGTGTACGAAGGGATTGCGGACCCCTGTGCGTCAGGCTGAGGTGAGACACCGCTACTGAGTTCGATCCTTTGCACGGGGCGGGAAGCGAGACACCTGATGACGATGACGTTGGCCGATACCTCCCGGATCGATGATGGAGGCGTGAGCCCGAGAGCAGATCGACCCAAGCGACGCACCTTCACCGCGGAGTACAAGGCGCAGGTCCTGGCCGAGTACGAAGCGGCTGACCATGGCGAGCGGGGCGCGATCCTGCGCCGCGAGGGCCTGTATTCCTCCCACATCACCGAGTGGCGCAAGGCCGCGCAGGCCGGCGCGGCTACCGGGCTCGGCCCCAAGGCTCGTGACCGCAGGGACCGCGAGATCGAGCAGCTGCGGGCTCGGGCGGAGAAGGCCGAGTCTGAGCTCGCCAAGACGAAGGCGGTGTTGGACATCGTGGGAAAAACGCACGCGCTCTTGGAGACGCTCTCCGAGAGCAAGGGCATCGAGAAGCCGCCGCGGCGGTGATCAACCCTGCTGTCGACGAGCTCACCGCGTATACGAGCGTGAAGCACGCCTGTGAGCTGACCGGACGCCCCCGCGGCAGCCACTACCGGGCCAAGCAACCGAGGATGCACGGCCCACTGCCCGCACGCCCGACTCCGTCGAACGCGCTCACCCCCGTCGAGCAAGAGCAGGTGTTGGCGGTGTTGACCAGCGAGAGGTTCTGCGACAAGTCGGTGGCTCAGACCTGGGCCACGCTGCTCGACGAGGGCACCTACCTGTGCTCGATGTCGACCATGCACCGGCTGCTGCGCGCCCATGGTGCGGCCGGTGAACGCCGCCGTCAGGCCACTCATCCGGCGAGGAAGAAGCCCGAACTGCTGGCCACCGGACCTGGGCAGATTTGGTCGTGGGACATCACCAAGATCCGAGGCCCGCAGCGCGGGACCTGGTACCAGCTCTACGTCGTGCTCGACATCTACTCCCGCTACGTCGTCGCGTGGACCGTCCAGGCCACAGAGGACTCCGAGATCGCCAAGACGATGCTCGAAGAAGCGATGGGCATCCACGGCATCCCCGAAGCAGTCCACGCCGACCGAGGTACCTCGATGACGTCGAAGCCCGTCGCCCAGTTGCTGCTCGACCTCGGGGTCGACCGGTCCCACTCCCGACCGCGGGTCAGCAACGACAACCCGTACAGCGAGGCCGCGTTCAAGACCTTGAAGTACGCGCCGGCATTTCCCGAAGCGTTTGGGTCCCTGGCCGATGCGAGAGCCTTCTGCGAGACGTTCTTCGGCTACTACAACCACGAGCACCGCCATTCCGGGATCGCACTACACACCCCGGCGTCGGTCCACTACGGCACCGCGACCGAGATCCGGACCCAGCGTCAGCAGACGCTGAACGCCGCACATGCCGCGAACCCGAACCGATTCGGCAACCGCCGACCCCAGGCACCGAAACTCCCGAAGGCCGCCTGGATCAACCAGCCCTCACCGGAGGCCCTCATACAGACCGCGTAGCGAGACGTGTCTCAAACTCCTTGACATCTTCCGGACGCCTATCGTCCTGAAGGGTCCCTAGGCTGTCCTCATGACGAGTACCTTCGGCTTCACCCAAGGGCAGCCACCAGAGTGGGATCGTGAGCGCTTCATGCACGGTGATGAGATCGACACGGCCGTGATCACCTTGGAGCGCAACCGGCTCACCTTCGCCTGGAAGTGTGCCGATGTGGACACTCAGGGGCTGGGTCTGCGACTCGGTGCGTCTGCGGTGACGCTAGGAGGCCTGCTCAAGCATCTGGCCTGG
>JBDSVV010000404.1:0-6652 GCA_039927035.1 Ornithinibacter sp.
TCCATGACCTGGAAGTTGACGGTCGTGCCCTTGTGGGAGGCCTCGTACTCGGTCTTGAGCTTCTCCATGTCCTTCATCTGACCGTTGTTGACCGTGGCCAGGTTGAGTGTCACGTTGCCACCGGCGCCGGCAGAGCCGTCACTGGTGGAGACGTTCCCCGACGAACAGGCTGCGAGGGTGAGGGCCGAGGCCAACGCCCCCGCCCCGAACGTGAGGGCGCGCTTGGTGGACAGCATGCCTATCTCCTTTGGTAGGTGGGTCCTGCACTCCCGACCGTGAGGTAGGCGCGCGACCCGGGCTGCCGCCCGATCCCGTGCTCCGGCCTCACTGCCTGGAACACCGTCATCGTGGGCGGCACTCGTGGGGGCCGACAAGCACCATCCGTGCCGTCTGTTCGATACTATTTTGCCCATCGACGTCACCGGGAGGGTGCGTGTCAGTCCCACACCGCACGAGTTCGACGCCTGCACGGGAGCGCGGGGTGGCTCCGGAGGCTCTCGCCGGGGAGCTCGCGGCGAGGTCGCTGCACGCGCCGCCGAGCGCTCCGCGACGCGAGATCATCCCGCCCCACCCCCAGCAGTCCGTGCGCGTCATCACGCATGACTTCCCCAGCGAGATCTGTGGGTGGGGAGCCCACCCCGAGTACGAGATCCACCTCATCACCAAGACGCACGGCAGCTTCATCGCGGGCGACCACGTCGGCCCGTTCGCTCCAGGTCACGTGAGCATGATGGGGCCGAACCTCCCGCACGACTGGGTCAGCGACCTCGAGGAGGGGCAGGTCGCCGTGGACCGCGATGCGGTGATCCAGTTCACCGACGAGTGGATCCGGCGCTGCATGGAGGTGATGCCAGAGCTGCTCGAGATCGACGAGGTGCTGCAGCACGCCAGCCGAGGGGTGGTCTTCTCCGGGGCAACCGCCTGGCGTGCGGCCGAGACGATCCTCGACATCGTCGGCAGCCGTGGGGCGGAGCAGCTCTCGCACCTGCTGAGGCTGCTCTCGCTCTTCGCCCGGGCACCCGAGGAGGACTGGGAGGTCGTGGCCAGTGAGTGGATGGGCCAGCCGGCCGATGCCAACTCCCGGGCAGCGGTCGATGCTGGGTTGGGCTACATCTTCGGCAACCTGACCGCAGAGATCCGGCTCGAGAACGCGGCCCGTCTGGCCTACATGTCGGGTCCCACCTTCTCGAAGTACTTCAAGAGCGCCACGGGGATGACGTTCAGCAGCATGGTGAAGAAGTTGCGGGTCGCCCACTCCCGTCGATTGCTCGACTCCGGCGAGGCGTCGATCGCGCAGGTGGCGGCGGCCAGCGGCTACAACAACATGGCCAACTTCAACCGGCAGTTCCTCGCGGAGGTCGGCATGACCCCCTCGAGCTATCGGCGCCTGGAGTCATCCGAGAAGCCGCCGCCGGCCGTCTTCAGCCTGGGCCTGCGGGCGCCCCTCGAGTAGTCCTGGTCTCACTCCTGCAGAAGGTGGTCCAGGGTGGCGTGGACCCCTCTGCTGCCGAGGTGCTGGCGAGCGGCGAGATAGGGCTCGCGGAACCGGGAGTCGGCGGACAATGAGCCAAACACACTCCTGACCTCGATGAAGGCCTCGGGACTGCTCCCGCTCGCCGCGGCGCGAAGGGTGTCGGCGTGCACGTCCTCCGGGACCTCGCTCCCGCCCAGCCCGCCGCGGGCGATGAGCTCCCAGTACTCCGCCCACGCGGCGACCATCGCTGCGCCGAGCGTGATCGACCTGCCCGCCTCCAGGTTCTCCCGGATCGTCGGGAGGGTGAAGGTGGCCATCCGGTGGGATCCGTCGGTGGCGAGCCGGACGAGGGTGTCCCGGATGCCGGGGTTGGCGAACCGCTCCAAAAGAGTCGCGATGTAGGCGTCGAGGTCGATGCCGGGGAGGTCGCCCAGCGTCGGCGCGGCTTCCGTCGCCATGTAGCGCACGAGGTAGCGGGGGATCCGATCGTCACGCATCGTCTCGTCGACAAGGAGGTATCCGAGGGGTGCGCCGAAGTAGGCGATGGCCTGGTGGCTCGCATTGAGCAACCGCAGCTTCATCAGCTCATAGGGCTTCACGTCATCGACGAACTGGACGCCGACCTGCTCCAGCGAGGGTCGCCCGAGCGGGAACTCGTCCTCGACGATCCACTGGGTGAACGGCTCTGCGGGGACCGGCCAACGGTCCTCGATCCCGAACTCCTCTCGCAGTGCCTCGCGGTCGGCATCCGTCGTCGCGGGGGTGATCCGGTCGACCATGCAGTTGGGGAAGGAGACCTCGGCCTCGATCCACGCTGCGAGTTCGGGGTCCATGAGCCGGGCGAACTCGACGATCGTGTCGCGGGCGACGTCACCGTTGCCCTGCAGGTTGTCGCAGGAGAGCACCGTGAAGGGGGCGAGACCGGCGTCGCGCCGCCGCCGCAGCCCGTCGATGACGAAGGTGAACGCCGTGCCGGGGTCGACGTCCTCCGCCAGGTCGCGGACGACGGAGGGGTGCGTTGGGTCGAACCGACCTGTGGCTGCGTCCCTCAGGTAACCGCCCTCGGTCACGGTGAGGCTCACGATGCGAACGGCGGGGTCCAGGAGGCGGGACCGGACGGCATCCGGGTCCTCGGGGGCGAAGAGATACTCCAGGACCGACCCGACGACCCGCGGCTCGAGGGAGCCGTCGGGGTGGCGGACCACGAGCGTGAAGAGACAGTCCTGGGCCCGCATGACATCGCGCATGCGCGCGTCCTGGGGAAGCACGCCCACGCCACAGACACCCCACTCCAGGCCTTCACCGCGCTCCATGAGCGCGTCGAGATACATCGCCTGGTGCGAACGGTGGAAGTTACCGAACCCGAAGTGCACGATGCCGACCGTGGCCGACCCCCGGTCGTAGGTTGGCCTCGGCACGCCCGCGGAGGGCGACCCGATCAGCAGGTCGGACACGAGGATTGGTTCCTTCAGCTGGAGGAGGACGTCAGGGGACCCATCCAACCAACCGCGTGGTCGTCCGTGCCAGAGCTTGCGACCGGAGTGCACGGAAAAGTACAGACAGGAAACGGAATTGCATCAGAGTGCCGCGGATCGCCCTCACAAGGGCTCCGCGGCGACCTCGACCGACCTCCAGCGTCCGCGCAGCGAGCGCCCGAGGGAGGAGCCCACGAGAAGCCCGAGCGAGATCGCGATGACGACGCCGAGCACGCCGAGGGCGACCTGCCCTGCCGGCTCCCGGCCCGCGGCGAGCTCGGTGACGCCGACCAGGCCCAGGCTGCCGGGCACGAGAAGCCAGAAGGCGGGGAGGAAGAGCACGAGCCTGGCCAGCTGGGGGCGCCGCAGCTCCACGACACTTGCTCCGAGGCTGGCGGCGATCGCCCCGAGGAACCCGCCGAGCCCGATTGAGCCGAGCTCCTGGCCAAGGAGCTGGGCTCCGAAGGCGAGGGTCAGCACGAGCAACACCCAGCCCTGCATCCGCAACGGCACGCCCTCCATGAGGCAGATGCTCAACCCGATGAGCAATAGCCCGACCGGGGCGGCCCACCAGCCGATCTCCTCGACCCGAAGGTTCTCCAGCATCGAGGACGGTACCCGCAGCAATGCGGTGGCCATGAGCAGGCCCAGGGCGAACAGCCCCAGCTGCACCAGGCCGTAGGTCAGCCGGGCCGAACCCGCCTGCATGTGACCGGCTGCGAGCTCGGACATCCCGTTGACGACGAGGGCTCCGGGGAGCAGCACCGCCAGCGGTGGCAGCACCGTGCGCAGGGGTCCCTCCAGCAGTCCCGCATCGGCTGCCGCGAAGACGAGCACGGAGATCGCGAAGGCGGCGAGTGTCGGCAGCAGGGCGCGCGCCAGCTGGTAGCGCTCTGCCAGCCTCACCAGCCCGAGCACGATGACCGCACCGACCGCCGCAGTCACGACGTTGGCCCAGCCGGGTTGCAGGATGAGCGCGATGCCCACGGCGAGGACCGGCCAGGCCAGCGAGACCAGCCACACCGGATGCCGGACCGGACGTCTCGCGACCGCCGCGAGCTGGTGCCGGGCAGCGTCCGGAGCGAGCTCGCCACTGACCAGCTGGTACCTGATCCGGCGCACGCTGGCGGACTGGTGGAGGCGCAGGCCCGGAGGCGCCGACCGCTGTGTGGAGGGACCGCCCTCGGTCAGGGTCACGACCAGGCCGGTGGGCCCCGCGGCGATCTGCACGTCGGGGTAGCCGAGGGCGACGCCCACCTCGGCGAGCTCCTCCTCAATCTCCTGCACCGGTTGCCCGGTCGCGATCATTGCGGTGCCGAGGTGGGCGAGCATTGCGCGGGTCCGGGTGTCGCGGTCCTCGCGTGGGGTCATGGGTGAGGGCATGAAGCGCTCAGCGTGCCCCGAGGAGCGCGCGCGCCGGAGCGACGGCGATGGGTGTCACGACTTCTCCTGACCTGGGGCGCGCCTGCGCTGGGCAGCCTACGCCCGACCCGCTCGGCCGCAGCCCGGCTGATCTCACCATGACCCGGGCCCCTCGACGGTGCGCGTCAGAGGTACTGTCCGGTGCCTTCCGCGGGAGGCGTGCCCGGCGGTGTGCCACCCGGGTGCGGCATGCCCGGGTGGCCGGACGGCGCGTTCTGGTGCGACATCCCCGGCGGGAGCGCGCGCATCTGCTGCAGCTGCGCCTGGGCAGCCATCTGCTGCGCGACGAGCGCCGTCTGGATGCCGTGGAAGAGGCCCTCGAGCCACCCGACCAGCTGGGCCTGGGCGATGCGCAGCTCGGCGTCGGAGGGTGCCTCGTCGCTGAAGGGGAGGGCGATCCGCTCGAGCTCCTCAACGAGCTCGGGGGCGAGCCCGTCCTTGAGCTCGGCGATGGAGCGCGCGTGGATCTCGGCGAGGCGGGCCCGGCCCCTGTCGTCCAGGGGTTGGCTGCGCACCTCCTCGAGGAGCTGCTTGACCATCGCGCCGATCCGCATCACCTTCGCCGGTTGTTCGACGAGGTCGGCCGGGTTGGTCGAACGCGGTCGCCGGGCACCGGCATCCGCTCCGGCCGACCCGCCCCTCGCCTCGGCGCCGGGGTGCTGGGCGACGCCCATCCCGTCGGGGGTGACCACTACGACGCGCTCGCCGTCGCTCGTGACGGTGGCGGGCACCTCGCGGCGCTCACCGTCCTGCTCCTGTGCTGCCTGATCGTCCATCCCGCCATCCTGCCCCACGCAGTCCTGTGCTCCAGCGGCCGCGCACGCAGGCACCCGGGCACGCGACTCGAAACACGGCTGGAGGTTGGCGCAGCGCCAGCCCGTCACCAGGACGGGACTGGTTCGCCTTCGACCGCTCGGACCGCTGGGGATTCGCGGCCCTCCTGGGGCTCGCTGACCCGAGCTCGGCCCAACGGGTGGTGACCATCGTGCTCGGGCTGCTCTGGCTCGGCCTGGTCCTCGAGGGGGTCCGGCTCGCGCTGCGGATGATGCGGGCCGTTGCTGTGGATGACCCGCTCACTCCTCCACCGTGCGTTGCTTGAGGCTGCTGGCAGGGCTGCTCGTGCTCGGGGCCTCGATCGCGTATGCGGTCGACCTCGCCCGTCAGGGTCCTCCTGCTCGGGCGATGGATTTCGGCGGCCTCACCTCCGTCGGCGTCACCCTCAGCCGGCCGTGGCTCGCCATGATCGGTGGCCTCGTCGTGGCTCTGCTGGCGGAGGCGTTCAGGCTGGGGGCCAGTTTCGGTGGTCAACCTGTCGGTCCGGAAGGACGGCCGCGCGAAGGCCATCCGGTCCAGCACCCTGACGGCGGTCTGCGAGGTGCTGCGCTGCCAGGTCGGTGACGTGCTCACCATCAGCGGTTCACCTGCCGAGATGGATGCCGGGGCGGCCACCTGAGCCCCCGACTGCTCAGGTTCGCGAGCCGGCGGCATCCCCGCCGCTGAGCCGCTGGGCCAGCCACACCGGGAGGATCGAGATCACGACGAGCACCACCGCGACGACGTTGACCACCGGCGCCTGGTTGGGGCGGAAGAGGTTGTTGAAGATCCAGATCGGCAGCGTCGGGGTGCCCGGGCCGGCGGTGAAGGTGGTGACGACGATCTCGTCGAAGGAGAGCCCGAAGGCGAGCACCCCGCCGGCCACCAGTGCGGGAGCAAGCAGCGGGAGGGTGATCCGGCGGAAGGTGAGCCACGGCCCGGCGCCGAGGTCGGCCGACGCCATCTCCAGGGAGGTTCCCATCCGTCGCAGCCGTGCGGTCGCGTTGTTGAACACCACGACGATGCAGAAGGTCGCGTGGCCCACGATGATCGTGAAGAGACCGGCGGGGATGCCGAAGACGGGAGTCAGGAGCCCGGTGATCACCGACTGCAGTGCCAGGCCTGTGACGATGCCTGGAAGGGCGATCGGCAGGATGACGAGCAGGTTGACCGCCGTCTTGCCGAAGAAGTCGTAGCGGGCCAGGGCCAGGCTGAGCAGGGCCCCCATGACGAGGGCAATCGTGGTCGCACCCAGCCCCGCCTTCACCGAGGTGAGCAGGGCCTCGCGGGGCCCCGGGGAGTCGAACGCCGTCGTCCACCACTGCGTGGTGAAGCCGCGGGCTGCCGTTCGGCGAGTGGTTCGCGGAGACGGAGGTGCGACCGGTGCCGGTGACGGGGACGTCGCTACACGACGAGCCCAGCGGGTGGTCCTTCATCCGGTGCCTGGACCTGCCGCTCGGCGTCCTCG
>JBDSVV010000405.1:0-3374 GCA_039927035.1 Ornithinibacter sp.
TGTCGACCTTGGCCACACCGAGGTCGTTGTCCTTGGCGTAGCTCCACTCGACGTAGGTGATGCCACCGTCGGTGGACTTCACGCCCTCGGAGACACCGGAGGACTTCTCCTTGCCCTCACCCTTGCCTGTCCAGGCCTTGCCGGGCTCGGCGGTCCAGCTGTCGGGGGCGGCAGCCTTGAGGTACTTGGTGAAGTTCTCCGTGGTGCCGGACTCGTCGGAGCGGAAGAACACCTTGATCGCGGTGGCGGGGAGGGTCACGCCGGGGTTGATGGCGGCGATCGCGGGGTCGTTCCACGTCGTGGTCTTGCCGCTGAAGATGTCGGCTGCGACCGCGGGGGTCATGATGAGGTTGTCGACGCCGGCGACGTTGTAGGCGATGGCGATCGGGCCGGTGACCATCGGGAGGTTCCATGCCGGCGAGCCGCAGGTCGTGGCTGCGGCGTCCGCCTCGATGACGCCGTCCTTCGCCACGGTCTTCAGCGCCGAGTCGGAACCGGCGAAGTCCACCTGGCCGGCGATGAACTGCTTGATGCCGGCGCCGGAGCCCGTCGGGTTGTAGTTCACGGTCGCACCGGGGCACTTGGCGTTGAAGGCGGCCGCAGCCTCCTCGAAGGCGTTCTTCTGGGCCGAGGAGCCCTCGGCATTGAGGGTGCCCTCGAAGCAGTCGCCCGATGCTGCCGACGCGCTGGAGCTGGAGCCGCTGGCGGTGCTCGCGTTGTTGTCGGAGCCGCACCCGGCGAGGGCGATCGAACCGACAAGTGCGAGCGTCGCCATCTGGCCGAAACGCTGAGTCTTCACGTGTGTACCTCTCGAAGTACGGGGAATGGGGAGCGGACCGCGATGTCCGACAGAGGGGACGCTAGGGATGCCGGGTGACGCGGCGGCCCGCGCCGGGTGAACGGCTCGTGAACGGCATCCGGACATTGCCTGTCGGCACGCTCAGGGGTGCTGGCACGTCCGAGCCGGCCTGCGGCTCAGGGCAGGTGGCGTTCCACGGCGACGGCGCGCGCGTGCTCACCGCGCCCGCTGACGTGGCAGAGCAGCACCTCGCCCTTGACGAGCTTGTCATCGCGAGCCTCCGCGAAGGCTTCGATGACGTCGACCGCGCCCTCGGAGTCGAGGTCCAGGCGCGCCTCGAGCAGGTCAAGGAGAGTGGGGAGCACGGGCCCGTGGGTGCACAAGGCCGCAGGTGCGCCCCGCTCGAGCAGCCGTAGGAGGTGCTTCGGCGCACGGTCGGGGCGCTCCTGAAACCCCTCCTCGGAGAGGCCCGGACGAGTGCGCAGCCGGTGGCCGCTGGCCGCGGCATACGGAGCGAGGGTTGCGGCGCACCGAGACGACGGCGAGCTCACCAACCGGGTGACGCCGTATGCCGCGAGCACCGGCGCGATGTCGGCAGCCCGAGCAGTGCCCGCATGGTCGAGGGGCCGCGTGGTGTCGTCGTCACCGCGCCACGCAGACCGGGAGACGGCGTGGGCGTGACGCACCAGCGCCAAGGGCCAGGTGTCGAGTCGGTCGGCCTGAAGCAGGCGCACCACAGCCAGGAGCTGTTCCTGGTCCCGGGCGTAGCTGAGGCGGTCGTGGGCACCCTGCACGTCAAGCCACAGCACCTCGTCGATCTCGTTGACGAGGGCGCCGCTTCCGCCGGTGACCTGCGCCGACCAAAAGCGCACCACCTTCTCATCGGGGGTGCCGTCCTTCCCCAGGAGGGTGTAGCGCGCCTCGGGCAGGGCCGGGCCGAGGCGGACGTCGAGCCCGGTCTCCTCCTGGGTCTCGCGCACCGCGGCGACCGACCACTTCTCACCTGGGTCGAGCTTTCCCTTCGCCCAGGCCCAGTCGTCGTAGCGCGGCCGATGCACGATCGCCACCTCGAGGCTGCCGTCCGCGCGCAGGCGCCACGGCACGGTCCCGGCAGCGGGGATCCTCATCGAGCCTGCCGGGTCAGCGCCGCCGCGCCTTGCGGCGCCGCTTCGCGTGCATCTCGATCAGGGCGCTCTGGAGGTCAGCGCGTGGAGCACCCTCACCGTCAAGGTGTCGACGCTTCCACCGCCCGTCGCCGAGCAGTTGCCAGTGCGCGTAGTCGTCGCTGCGCCCGCGCTCCATCAGCGAGACCAGGTCGGCCACGTGGCGCTCCTCGACGATCCGGAGCAGGGCCTCGACCCGTCGGTCGAGGTTGCGGTGCATCATGTCGGCGCTGCCGATGTAGACCACCGGCTCGCCGCCGCCACCGAAGACGAAGACGCGAGAGTGCTCCAGGAAGCGGCCGAGGACGGAGCGGACCTCGACGGTCTCGGAGAAGCCGGGCACCCCGGGTCGGAGTGAGCAGATGCCGCGCACCCACAGCTGGACACGCACGCCTGCCTGGGACGCGCGGTAGAGCGCATCGATGAGCTGCTCGTCGACGATCGAGTTGACCTTCCACGAGATCCACCCCGAGCCCGGCTGCTCGTTCTCGTTCTCGATCTCCGCGTCGATCAGCTCGATCAGCCCCGAGCGCACCGACCGTGGCGCGACGAGCAGGCGCTTGAACTTGCTGCGCGGGGCGATGCCCGACAGCTGGTTGAACAGGCGGGAGAGGTCGCCGCCGACCTGCTCGTCGTCAGTGAGGAGCCCGTAGTCCTCGTAGAGCCGCGCCGTCTTGGGGTTGTAGTTGCCGGTGCCGACGTGGCAGTAGCGCCGCAGCCCCTCGGACTCCTGGCGGACCACGAGGCACAGCTTGGCGTGGGTCTTCAGACCGACGATGCCGTAGACGACGTGCACACCCGAGTGCTCGAGCTTGCGAGCCCACGTGATGTTGTTCTCCTCATCGAAGCGGGCCTTGATCTCGACGACGGCGAGCACCTGCTTGCCGGCCTCGGCCGCGTCGATCAGGGCGTCGATGATCGGGCTGTCGCCGCTGGTGCGGTAGAGCGTCTGCTTGATCGCCAGCACGCGAGGGTCGGCGGCAGCCTGCTCGATGAAGGCCTGCACCGACGTCGAGAAGGAGTCGTAGGGGTGGTGCAGCAGCACGTCCTGCTTGCGGATCGCCGCGAAGATGTCACGCGCCTTCGCGCTCTCGGTCGGGGCGAGGTCGGCGTTGGTGCGGGCGACGAAGGGCTCGAAGTGCAGCTCGGAGCGCTCGAGGTCGGCGATGAGGTTGAGGGCGCGCAGGTCGAGCGGGGCCGGCAGGCGGTAGACCTCGGAGGAGGCCACCCCGAGCTCGCGCACGATCAGGTCGAGCACGTGGTCGTCGATCGCCTCCTCCACCTCGAGCCGGACGGGCGGCCCGAACCGGCGACGGGTGAGCTCACGCTCCAGGGCGGTGAGGAGGTTCTCGTTGTCGTCCTCCTCGACCTCCAGGTCCTCGTTGCGGGTGACCCTGAAGGTGAAGTGTTCG
>JBDSVV010000406.1:0-4096 GCA_039927035.1 Ornithinibacter sp.
GGGCGAGGCCCCCGGCACCTTCACCGCCCCCACCGAGGTGTAGTTGTTGTCCTGGGCCAGGAAGGGTGTGGCATCGGAGTAGAGCACCGTGCCGGACCCGTCGCGGACGGTGATCTGCGGCGCGTAACCGTTGCCCAGGAGGAACACCGACCCCCCACCGGTCTCCAGCGGCTGGTTGACCCGCACCGACTGCTTCTCTGGCGTGCCGTCGGCGGCCCTGAAGGTCGTATAAGCCTCGAAGTCCCGCGGGGCCCCGAACTGGCCCTTGCCCTGAGTCCGGGACTCGAACTCGGCGCGGAACCGGTCGAGCCGGATGGTGAACGGGTCGAGGTCGTTGACGTCCACCCAGGGACCGGGGCTGAAGGTGTCATAGCGCGAGAGCGTATTGGCGAAGGTCTTGCCCTCCGGGAGGATCACGTCGCCCTTCCACCCCAGGAGGTGCCCGATGGCGACGCCGATCAGCACCCCGATCAGCGCGACGTGGAAGATGAGGTTCCCCGTCTCGCGCAGGTAGCCCTTCTCGCCCGAGAGCGTGGCGGCGTCGTGCGCGTGCACGCGATAACGGCGCCCGCGCAGCGCGACGCTCAGTCGCTCTCGCACCTCGCTCGGATCACCCTCGACCTCGAGCTCGCGGTGCGCCGCGAGCCGGCGCAGGTTGCGCGGTGCTCGCGGCGGCGCCGAGCGCACCTGGTGCCAGTGGATGCGCGTGCGCGGCATGACGCAGCCGATGAGGGAGATGAACAACAACAGGTAGATCGCGGCGAACCACGGCGAGGCGTACACCTCGAAGAACCCGAGGCGGTCCAGCAGCGGCCCGGCGCTCTGGTGGTCGGTGATCCACTGCGCGGTCCTGGCCGGGTCGATGGAGCGCTGCGGGAACGTCGACCCCGGTATGGCACCGATCGCAAGCAGCAGGAGCAGGAACAGCGCCGTGCGCATGCTCGTGAGCTGGCGCCACATCCAGCGCATCCAGCCGATGGGTCCCAAGCGGGGCTGGACCACGGGTCTGTCGGGGATGCGGGGCGGGGTGCGCTGCTGAGTGGTGCTCACAACGGCACCTGGAACCCGGTGACCAGCTCGGACTGGAGCCAGGTGTTGAGCGTGTTCCACACGCCGGTGACGAACAACACCCCCACGACGATGAGAAGCACTCCCCCGGTGACCTGGATGGCGCGCTGGTGCTTGCGGAGCCACCCCGAGGCACGTCCGGCCCTATCCAACCCCGCAGCGATGAGCAGGAAGGGCAACCCCAGACCCACGCTGTAAGCCGCAGCGAGCGTCACGCTCCGGGCCACCTGCGGGTCTGTGGTCGCGCTCGCCATGGCCAGGACCAGGGCAAGGGTCGGCCCCGTGCAGGGTGCCCAGCCGAGGGCGAAGACCGCGCCGAGGACGGGAGCGCCGAGCAGACCGGCACGCGGGCGCCAGGACAGCTTGGCCTGGCGCTGGCTGCCCACCCCGAGGAAGACCAGGCCCATCAGGATGACCACCACGCCGCCGACGCGCATGAGCAGGACGCGCTGCTCGACGAAGACCTGCCCGACGGAGGTGATGAACAGGGTGCCGAGGATGAAGACCGACGCGAAGCCGACGACGAACAACAGCGCGCCGAGAACCATCCGGCTACGAGGGCGATCGGCGAGGTCCTCTCCGCTGAGGCCCGTGACATAGCCGAGGAAACCCGGCACGAGCGGCAGGACGCACGGACTCGCGAACGAGACCAGCCCGGCCAGTGCTGCGACCGCGAGCGCCAGCGGGAGCACTCCGGTCGTCACGGTGTCACCCGTGGCCGTGGTGATGGACGCCGCGGCACCCGGTGCGAAGGGCTGTGCCGCGGCAGCCGCCAGCACCAGGGTGGGCGTCACGACTCGCCGAGCACATCGTCGACGAGCCCGGTGAGCGTGGACGAGGAGACCGGACCGTTGACGCGGGCCGCGATGCGACCCCCGGTGTCCAGCACCAACGTCGTCGGCACGGTGGGCGCCTTGCCCTGCAGCGCCAGGATGAGCACCCCGGACTCGTCGCTCAGGCTGGGATAGGTGATGCCCGCCTTCGTGGTGAAGGCCAAGCCTCGCGCTGGGTCCTCCCGGAAGTCGATCCCGATGAACTGCACCCGGGCCTGCGACTTCTCGAAGGTGGCCCACACCTTCTGCAGGTCGGGCGCCTCGGCCACGCACGGCGCGCACCAGGACCCCCACACGTTGACGACGACCACGTCGCCCCGCGCCGACGCGCTGTTCCAGGAGCCGCCGCCCAACAGGTCGCCCGAGAGCTCGACCGGCTTGCCCCTCGACTCCGGAAGGATGGTCTCGACTGCTCCGTCACCGGAGACGTAGCCCTTCTGGTCCCCGGCCTTTGCCTGTGAGGCAACGGAGTTGGGGTCGCTCGTGCACCCCCCTAGCGCGACCAGAAGAAGCGCCGCGACCACTGTCACGGCATACCGCCTCAGGCGCGGTGCGCTCACGCCCCGGCTCCCGGCTGGGCCTGCGAGAGAAGCGCTGCTGCCGGCTCACTGTAGGAGAGGGACAACAGCTCGTCGCCGAGGAAGGTGAACGAGGTCAGCGACGCGAGGGAGCACTGACGCCGAGCCGGGTTGTGGGCCAGGGAACGGCCTTCCGTCGCGAGCCGGATCATCCAGATCGGAGCCTGGTGGCTCACCACGAGCGCCTCGTGGCCACGCGCTGCCTCACGAGCGTCGAGGATGGCGGCGCGCATCCGCTCGACGATGTCCACGTAGGGCTCGCCCCACGACGGGCGCAGCGGGTTGAGCAGCTTGGGGAGCAGCCCGGGGTGGCGGAGCAGGCCCTTGCCGCCCGCGACGGGGAGGCCCTCGAAGGCGTTCTCCGCCTCGATCACGCGTTCGTCGATGCTGACCTCGAGCGCGTGCATCGCCGCGATCGGAGCCGCGGTCTCGCGGGCGCGGATCAAGGGGCTGCTCACGACGTGCGTGATGTCGTGGTCGCGCAGGTGGTCGGCGGCGAGGTCGGCCATCTGCCGACCCAGGGTCGAGAGGCGGAAGCCCTCGAGTCGGCCATAGAGGATGCGGTCCGGGTTGTGGACCTCACCGTGGCGCAGGAGGTGCACGACGGTGCGCGGCGCCACGGCGACGGAGGCCGCGACGACGCCATCCTCGGGGGTCGGTGTCATGCCCCAGATTGTCGCAAACGCACCTGAGAGCTCAGGCACCCGCTCCCGCCGCGGCCGCCGCAGCCGACGGCAACGCTGACAGGATGCGGTCGACCGCGGCCTCGTCGTGCGAACCCGAGACGAACCAGGACTCGTAGGCGCTGGGCGGGAGGTAGACCCCACGCTCCAACATCCCGTGGAAGAACCGGCCGAATGCCGCGGTGTCCTGGCCGCGGGCTGCGGCGTAGTCATGCACCTCTCCCTCGCGGAAGAACACCGAGAACATCGAGCCGGCCCACTGCACCCGGTGCGCCACGCCCGCCGCGGAGAGGGCCGCGGATGCGGCGTCGGCGATCGTGCGCGCCGTGGTGTCGAGGTGGGCGTACAGAGCCTCGTCGCAGCCCTTGAGGGTGGCCAGCCCGGCGGCCGTGGCGACCGGGTTGCCGGACAACGTTCCCGCTTGGTAGACGGGCCCGTCGGGAGCGAGCAGCGCCATCACGTCGGCGCGCCCGCCGAAGGCCGCAGCGGGGAAGCCACCACCCATGACCTTGCCGAAGGTCATCAGGTCCGGCCGCACGTCGAGGCCCTCATGACCCCACCAACCCGCCGGCCCGCACCGGAAGCCGGTCATGACCTCGTCCGAGACGAGAAGCGACCCGTGGGCGGCGGTGACGCGGCGCAGTGCCTGGGTGAAGCCCGGGTCGGGCGGGACGACACCCATGTTGCCGGCGGCCGCCTCGGTGATGACGCAGGCGATCTGCTCACCCCGGGCCGCGAATGCCGCCTCCAGGGCGTCAAGGTCGTTGTAGGGCAGCACGACGGTCTCTGCAGCCATCTCGGCCGGCACCCCGGCGGAGTCGGGCAGCGCGAGGGTCGCGACGCCCGAGCCGGCCGCGACCAGGAGGGAGTCGACGTGACCGTGGTAGTGGCCGGCGAACTTCACCACGAGCGAGCGTCCGGTGAAGCCGCGGGC
>JBDSVV010000407.1:0-14197 GCA_039927035.1 Ornithinibacter sp.
GCGGAGGAGCTCGGGGACGTGCTGCTGCAGGTCGTCTTCCACGCCCGGGTCGCGGAGGATGCGGGCGAGGGCGCCTTCGACATCGACACGGTCGCTGGTCTGCTCGTCGACAAGCTCGTCCGCAGGCACCCGCATGTCTTCGCCGACGGTGACGCGCGGACCCCCGCCGAGGTCGAGCAGGCCTGGGAACGGATCAAGGTCCAGGAGCAGGCGTCGACCTCGAGGGAGGGCGGGGCAGGGTATGCCGCCGACCTGCTCCACGGCATCCCGGCCTCGCTGCCCGCACACCTCGCGGCCGAGAAGGTGCTCGCCAGGATGCGCCGCCGCGACCTCGACCCGGGCGCGTCGGCCCTCGCGGAGCTCCAAGAGGCACGCGGTGCCCTGGATGCTGCGGAGCAGCGCGTTCGTGACGCCCTGCGGAGCATCGCCGACGCCACCTGAGCGCAACCCCTCCTCACTCGGGGCCTAGGCTGCTGCGATGCCCCGTCAAGGTCGTGTCGTCGTCGTGGGCGGAGCAGTGCTCGATGCCAAGGTGCGCACCCGCTCGACGGCCGTGTTGGGCACGAGCAACCCGGGCACCTCGTCGTCCAGCGTGGGCGGGGTGGGGCGCAACATCGCCGAGAACCTGGCCCGCCTCGGCACAGCGACCGACCTCGTGACCGCCGTCGGAGACGACCTCCCGGGTCGCACCGTCGTCTCTCACACCAGGGACGCGGGGGTGGAGTGCGCTCACGTGCGCACCTCGGTGCACCCCACGGGCACCTACACGGCGGTGCTCGACGACCGCGGTGACCTGCTGATCGCGGTGGCCGACATGCGGGCCACCGACGAGCTCACGGTCGGCGATCTCACCGTCGTGCCCTCGCTCCTCGCCGGTGCCGACGCCCTGGTGGTCGACGCGAACCTCCACGCGGATGCAGTGCGCTGGCTGTTGTCTGCTGCCGCGGAGGCCGGCGTGATCGCCGTTCTCGAGCCGGTGAGCGTCGCCAAGGCCACCGAGGTGGCGAAGGTGCTCGACGGCTCGGTGCCCCTCCACACCGTCACCCCCAACGTCGACGAGCTCGCGGCGCTCGTCGGGCACCCGGTGCCCGACACGGTCCCCGGGATCAGCCAGGCGGCCCTGGTGCTGCACGACCGCGCCGTCGAGCACGTCTGGGTGCGTCGTGGCACGAGCGGCAGCCTCCTCTCGATCGCGGCCCCGGAGAGGCCCCGCCTCGTGCTCGTGGGTGCCTCCAGCGTCGAGGTGGCCGATGTCACCGGGGCCGGCGACTCGATGACCGCGGGCTACGTGCACGCGTTGCTCGAGGGCGCCGACGTGCTCGAGTCCGCCCGCTACGGGCAGGTGCTCGCCGCCCTCACCTGCGCCTCGCCCGACACCGTGCGCACCGACCTCACCGCCGCGCTCGTCGCGGCCCACCTCATGCAGACCCAGCCCGCCACCGAGGAGATCGCCCGATGACCACCACCCCGCACCCCATGCTCAAGCTCGCTCCCGAGGTGGGAGAGGCCCTCGCCGCGGGTCGGCCGGTCGTCGCCCTCGAGTCCACGATCATCAGCCACGGCATGCCCTACCCGCACAACGTCGCGATGGCCCGCGAGGTGGAGCAGATCGTGCGCCACGGGGGAGCGGTGCCGGCGACGATCGCCGTGCTCGACGGGCGCCCGACCGTCGGCCTCGACGACGACGAGCTCGAGATGCTCGCCTCCAACGGCGACATTCGCAAGGTGAGCGTGCGTGACCTTCCCTATGTCGTTTCGACGGCGTCGCACGGCGCCACCACGGTCGCCAGCACGATGCGCATCGCCGGAATGGCTGGCATCCGGGTGTTCGTCACCGGTGGTCTGGGCGGCGTGCACCAAGGCGCCGAGAGCTCGATGGACGTCTCCGCCGACGTCACCGAGCTCTCCCGCACCGAGGTTGCCGTGATCTCCGCCGGGGTGAAGTCGATCCTCGACATCGGTCGCACCCTGGAGGTGCTCGAGACCCTGGGCGTACCGGTCGTCGGCTACGGCACCGACGAGTTCCCGTCGTTCTTCTCGCGATCCAGCGGTCTGGGCACCCCGATGCGGCTCGACACTCCCGAGGAGGTGGCGGCGCTGATGCGCGCCACCTGGGACCTCGGGCTCGGCAGCGGCGTGTCGATCGCCAACCCGGTGCCCGCCGCGGACGAGATGGCCCGCGCGGACATCGACGCCGTCATCGAGCGGGCGCTGGCCGACTCCGACGCCCTCGGGATCCGCGGCAAGGACATCACCCCCTACCTCCTCGGCCGGATCATCGAGCTCTCCGACGGCCGGTCGCTGCAGACCAACCTCGCCCTCGTGCGGCACAACGCCCGCGTCGGCACGGCGATCGCGGTCGCATTCCACGCCCACCCCTGACGCACAGCCCCCTCTCGCTCCCACCTCCCCGACTTCGTCTGTGGTGGTGCTGCGACACGCCGTGGGAATCGGCCCGTCGCGACGTCCTGACAGACGAAGTCGGGGAGGGAGTGCGGCGTCCGGGGGTGCGGGTCGGTCAGGGGGATGCCGGTCTGCTGGGTCTAGGCTCGGTGCCGATCCCATTTCCCACCATCCCCAGGAGCACGGTGTGGCCAGCATCGAGGCAGTAGGCGCGCGCGAGATCCTTGACTCACGCGGCAACCCCACGGTCGAGGTCGAGGTCGCCCTTGACGACGGCACCCTCGCCCGCGCGGCGGTTCCGAGCGGTGCCTCCACCGGTGCGTTCGAGGCCTCCGAGCGTCGTGACGGCGACAAGAGCCGTTACCTCGGCAAGGGCGTCGAAAAGGCCGTCGACGCTGTCATCGACGAGCTCGGCCCCAAGCTCCTGGGCTTCGAGGCCAGCGAGCAGCGACTCATCGATGCCGAGATGCTCGCCATCGATGGCAGCGCGAACAAGGAGAAGATCGGAGCCAATGCGATCCTCGGTGTCTCGCTCGCCGTGGCAAGGGCCGCCGCAGACTCTGCCGACCTGCCGCTCTTCCGTTACGTCGGTGGCCCCAATGCTCACGTGCTTCCGGTGCCGATGATGAACATCCTCAACGGTGGCAGCCACGCCGACTCCAACGTCGACATTCAGGAGTTCATGATCGCGCCGATCGGCGCGGAGACCTTCCGCGAGGCCCTGCGCTGGGGCGCTGAGGTCTACCACGCGCTCAAGGGGGTGCTGAAGGAGAAGGGTCTGGCCACGGGCCTGGGCGACGAGGGTGGTTTCGCCCCCAACCTGGAGTCCAACCGTGCGGCGCTCGACCTGATCCTGGAGGCGATCGAGAAGGCGGGATACACCCCCGGTGAGCAGATCGCGCTCGCGCTCGACGTCGCGGCGTCGGAGTTCTTCGCCGACGGCTCCTACACCTTCGAGGGCGGCACCAAGACCGCCGACGAGATGGTCGACTACTACGCCGACCTGGTTGCGGCCTACCCGCTCGTCTCCATCGAGGACCCGCTCAACGAGGACGACTGGGAGGGCTGGAAGGCGATGACCGACCGCCTCGGCGACCAGGTGCAGATCGTCGGCGACGACCTCTTCGTCACCAACCCCGAGCGGCTCGCCCGTGGCATCGCGTCCGGCACGGCGAACGCCCTCCTCGTGAAGGTCAACCAGATCGGCACGCTCACCGAGACCCTCGACGCGGTCGACATGGCCCACCGCAACGGCTATCGCTGCATGATGAGCCACCGCTCGGGCGAGACCGAGGACACCACGATCGCCGACCTCGCCGTCGCGACGAACTGCGGCCAGATCAAGACGGGCGCACCGGCGCGCTCGGAGCGCGTCGCCAAGTACAACCAGTTGCTGCGGATCGAGGAGGAGCTCGACGACGCCGCCGTGTATGCCGGCGCCGACGCCTTCCCCAGGTTCATCCGCCGCACCCGGGGCTGACTCCGGCGATGGCCTCCGGACGTTCTCGCGGACCAGCGTCGCGGCCCCCGCGTCGCTCCACCGCGTCGCGTGCGCGGGCATCGGCATCCCCTGCCTTACCATCACCTCCCCGGGGCTGGCGGAGCCGGATCACCGGCGCCACCAAGGGCCGGCGAGCCCGCCGAGGGGTCGTCCTCGTCGCGGTGGTCGCCTTCCTGGCCGTCCTGCTCGGCTCCACGGTCGCGGCCTGGGTGGGCCAGCGCGGGGACATCTCGGCCCTGCGCGACAAGGTCGCGAGCCAGGAGCGAGATGTCGCATCCCTGCAGGCTGATCAGGAGCGGTGGCGCGACCCGGCCTACGTCGAGCAGCAGGCGCGCCAGCGGTTGAAGTTCGTCAAGCCGGGCGAGAAGTCCTACACCGTCCTGGACGCCAAGCCCAGCAAGAGCAGCACCGACGGTCTCGCCGATCCGGCGGCACCCCTCTCGACCCTGCCCTGGTACTCCACCGTGTGGGAGTCCGCACGCACCGCCGACGCACCCGCGGCCCGCCGGTGACCGACGGCACCGGTCTGCCTCCCGTGGCGGAGGCTGACCTCGCAGCCGTGTCGCGCCAGCTCGGCCGCGAGGTTCGCGGGGTGGCCGCGGTCGGTCACCGCTGCCCGTGCGGGGAGCCGGACGTGGTGCGCACCGAGCCCCGCCTGCCGGACGGCACGCCGTTCCCGACCTCGTTCTACGCCACCTGCCCCCGGCTCACCGGCGCGCTGTCCACGCTTGAGAGCCTCGGGGTGATGCGCGAGATGAGCGAGCGGCTGGAGTCCGAGGAGGCACTGCGGGAGCGGTATGCCGCGGCGCACGCCGACTACCTCAACCGGCGGTCCGAGCTGGGCGAGGTCTGCGAGATCGCGGGCGTCTCCGCAGGCGGCATGCCCACCCGGGTGAAGTGCCTCCACGTGCTCGTGGCGCACTCCCTCGCGGTCGGCCCCGGCGTCAACCCCCTCGGCGACGAGGCGCTGGCGATGCTGAGCCCCTGGTGGGAGCGCAGTCCCTGCTCCGAGGGCGCTGACTCCGCGAACGTGGACTCCGAGAACCTCGCATGACGGGTTCGAAGCCTCGCCGGGTCGCAGCGATCGACTGCGGCACCAACTCGATCCGCCTCCTCGTGGCCGACATGGGGGCCGACGGCCGTCTCACGGACGTCGTGCGCCGCATGGAGGTCGTTCGGCTCGGGCAGGCCATCGACCGCACCGGTGTCATCGCCCCCGAGGCCATGGAGCGCACGCTCTCAGCCGCCGCGACGTATGCCGGTCAATGTCGCGAGCTCGGAGCGGAGGCCGTGCGTTTCGTCGCCACCTCCGCGTCGCGCGATGCCCGCAACGCGGGGCAGTTCGTCGAGGGGGTGCGCGACGCCTTCGGGGACCTGGACGTCACCCCGGAGGTCGTGGCGGGTGACGTCGAGGCGCGGCTGTCCTTCTCGGGTGCCACGGGGGATCTCGCGGCGATGGGTCTCGCCGGCCCCTACCTCGTGGTTGACCTCGGCGGGGGTTCCACCGAGATCGTGCGCGGTACAGCCGACGTGGAGGCGGCCCGCTCGATGGATGTCGGCTGTGTGCGGATGACCGAGCGGAACCTGCACTCCGACCCCCCGAGCCACGCCGAGGTGTCCGCAGTCCGGCGCGACGTGGGGGCAGCCCTCGACGAGGCCTCGACCGTCGTGAGCCTCTCCGGCATCCGGGTCGTCGTCGGTCTGGCGGGGTCGATCACCACGGTGACGGCGCAGGCCCTCGGGCTCACGGCATACGACCGAGATGCGATCCACCTGGCCCGGCTGAGCATCGAACAGCACCGTGCGGCCTCCCGAGACCTGCTCGCCATGACCCAAGCGCAGCGGGCATCCCTGGGCTTCATGCACCCGGGCCGCGTCGACGTGATCGGGGCCGGCGCACTCGTCTGGCACGAGGTGCTCGGCGCGGTGGCAGAGCAGTCACCCGGGGCAGAGGTCGTGACGAGCGAGCACGACATCCTCGACGGCATCGCCCTCTCCCTGGCCTGAGGCATCGTCACGCGGGAGGTGTGCCCGGACCGCACCCACCACGCCTCCTTTGATCCAACCGACGGATGGATCAGAAACGCGCAGTGAGTAGCGACACGCTCCACTGCCCTCTCGTGCGCGGTATCGCGCAATACGTAGTAGTGTGCGAGTCGCACCATCGGGGTGCCTGGCGAAAGGGGTGGCGTCGTGGACGGCACACAACTGGTCAAAGGGGTGCTCGACCTCGCCGTGCTCGCGGTCGTCGCCCGGGAGGATGGCTACGGCTACGACGTCGTGCGCCGGTTGCGGGCCGCCGGTCTGGAGGAGGTGGGTGACGCCTCGGTCTACGGCACGCTGCGCCGGCTCTACTCCGCCGGCGCGCTGACGACCTACGTCGTTCCCTCGGACGAGGGCCCGCACCGCAAGTACTACGGCATCAACGAGCAGGGACGACACACGCTGCAGACCCAGGGCAAGACGTGGGGCGCCTTCGCCGCCACGATGGATGGTCTGCTCGAGCAGGCAGGAGCGGCATCATGAGCGACACCCAGGTCATGGGGAGCCTCCCGGAGGCCCAGGACGTACAGGCCTACATCACGGCGGTCCGCGCCTGGCTCGGAGACCTCCCGCCCGAGGACGTCGATGACCTCACCCTCGGGATGGAGGCCGACCTCGCGGAGCGGGTGGCCGAGTCCGGCGGCCGGTTGGGCGACCTGTTGGGCCAGCCCGAGACGTATGCCGCGGAGCTGCGGTCCGCTGCCGGCCTCGCCCCGCGTGCCGCGCCGGTGGACGGCCTGCGTCGCGAGCGCGGGGTGAGCGGGTTCTGGTCGTGGCTGCGAGGTGTCGGCAACAGGCTGTTGGCTCGGTTCCCGTGGCTGAGCGACCTCCGCCCGGTGTGGTGGCTAGCCCGCGGGGCGGTGCTGGCATGGGTGGTGGTGCTTGTTCTCGGCATCACGGTGTCCTGGCTGCTCATCCCACTCGGGGCCGGATCGTCCTTCTGGTGGGGCCGTCGCTCGGTGGGGGCCACCCGCACCGGAGCGGCGCGGAGGCTGGCAGCCACGGCCAACACCTTCGCGGCGGTGATGGTGCTCCCGGCCTTCATCGTGGCGGTGTCCTCGAGTGCCGGACGTGGAGGAGTGGTCGAGTCCTTCGACGTCCCGGGGCTCGCTGTCGACGGCAGCCAGGTGCAGAACCTCTACGTCTACGACGCGCAGGGCAACCGGGTGGAGGGGGCGCGCGTCTTCGACCAGGAAGGCCACGGTCTCTTCATCAATCGCGACGTCCTCTCCTACCAGGACGTGCCGCTGCGCCCGGACGGCACCCCGAACGTCGCGACCGACGTCTTTCCGCTGGTGGTCGGGCAGCAGGACCCTTGGGCGGATGCCGGAAACGGCTGGACTCCGCCGCAGACGCTCCCGCCGTTGCCCGTGCTCCCGGGTGCGAAGACCTCGACCGGTGAAGGTGCCACGCCAGCCCCGGGCACTTTCTCAACCCCTGAGGAGTCGCCGTCCTCAGCTCCCACCGCGACACCTTCTGCGACCCCGACACCCAGCAGCTCCGGTGGGTGAGGGCGGTCGCGGGGGTGTGGCCACGGCATACAGTGGCGGCGCCCCCGTGGCCCAACTGGCAGAGGCAGGCGACTTAAAATCGCCACAGGTGCGGGTTCGAATCCCGTCGGGGGCGCGCCAGCGCCGCCGGGGGGAGGCCGACGGCCGTGGCGGGAACACGGGAGGTCCCCTGCGCGTCTACTCTTGTGACAACTGCGGTGACCGCCACCGCCCATGACCATCCGGAGGAACGATGGCCAACAGCAACCCGGCATTCAACCGGCTCGAGAAGGACGCCCAGTCCGGTTATGCCGGCTTCGGCGGACCGGGCGGCCAACAGATGAACACGACGGGCGCTTCGCAGGCCGCGACGGCAGGCATGACCGCCCAGCAACTCCAGGACCTCTACAGCCGCCCGCCCGCCGGCCCCGTGCAGACCGACCGCGTGACGATGGACGACGTCGTCATGAAGACCCTTGGGCTGTTCTCGATCGTCCTGGTGATGGGCACGATCGGCTGGTTCGTCTCGGCCTCGAACACACAACTCGGTTTCGCGCTGTGGATGGGGGGCATGGTCGGGATCCTCGTGTTGGGCTTGGTCATCGCCTTCAAGAAGACGCTCAGTGTGCCGCTGATCCTCGTCTACGCCGTGGTCGAGGGCCTCTTCGTCGGCGCCGTCAGCCAGTTCTTCGCGCTCTACTTCGACCCCAAGAACACGCCAACCTTCCAGGGCATCGTCGCCCAAGCGATCCTGGCCACCCTGGCGACCTTCGTCGGGATGTTCCTCGCGTACAAGTTCGGCCTGATCAAGGTCACCGCGAAGTTCCGCCGGATCATGACGATGATGCTCTTCGGCTACGCGATCTTCGCCGTCGTCAACGTCGTCTTCGCCATCGCCACAGGCAGCCAGTTCGGTATCGGGGGGTCAGGGTTGCTCGGCATCGGTATCTCGGTCTTCGCCGTCGGACTGGCATCATTCACGCTGGCGCTGGACTTCGACTCCATCGAGCGGGCCATCGCGATGGGCGCCCCACGGCCCTACGCATGGCTCCTCGCACATGGCCTCATCGTCACCCTGGTGTGGCTCTACATCGAGTTCCTCCGCCTTTTCGCCCGCCTGAGGCAGTGACCGAGGACGCGACGCACGACACCGCCGGGGCAGGATCACCTGCCCCGGCGGTGTCGTCTCCGGACCTGCTCGACCCTCGAGCGCGCGTCGAGCTCGACCGCCTCGCTCGCCGCTGGGGGGAGCTTCCCCTGGCTCGGGCACAAGGCCGGATGCCGCTGATGCGCGCCGCCCTAGATACTCTCTCCCGCCTCACCCCCCACCCCACCCCTCGACGTATTGCGCTCCACCCACGCTCGGGCGCCAGTTCAGGGGCATCTGGCGCGGGTGGATCGCAAGAAGTCGAGGGGGGTGGGGGCCGGGGCTGGGGTTGGACCGAGACCGAGACCGAGAACGAGACCGAGACTGGGGTGGTAAGCGACTTGGGACCAGCCGTGGTGATCGACCAGCTGGCGGTGCTCGTGTGGGACGCCTACGCGGCCGGCCGCGGCGACGGCATCCCGGACCTTCTCACCGACCTGCGTCGAAAGGTCGGCTGATCGAGTCGTGTGCCCAGGTGGCTGCCCGAGCGACCGCCCGAGCACACGACGCGAGGGTCAGCGCAGGCGCTCGATGACGATCGCCATGCCCTGGCCGCCTCCGACGCACATCGTCTCCAGGCCGAACTGGCCGTCGCGCGCCTCCAAACCGTTGAGCAGGGTGGTCATGATCCGGGTGCCGGTGGAGCCGAAGGGGTGGCCGAGCGCGATGGCGCCACCGTGCACGTTGAGCTTGTCGAAGTCCATGCCGAGGTCGTCGGCGCTGGGAAGGACCTGCGCGGCGAACGCCTCGTTGATCTCGTAAAGGTCCATGTCGCCGATGGTCATACCCGCGCGGGCCAACGCCTGGCGGGATGCCTCCACCGGTCCGAGCCCCATGATCTCGGGGGAGAGGCCGCAGACCCCGGTGGAGACGATGCGCGCGAGCGGGGTGAGGCCGAGCTCGGCTGCGCGGGTGTCGCTCATGATCACCACACCGGACGCACCGTCGTTGAGTGGGCAGCAGTTGCCGGCGGTGACGGTGCCGTCCTCGCGGAACACCGTCCGCAGCCCCTGCACGGCCTCGAGGGTGACGCCAGCGCGGGGACCGTCGTCGGTGGAGACCACGGTCCCGTCGGGCAGAGTGACGGGGAGGATCTCGCGGGCGAAGAACCCTTCGGCGCTGGCCTTCTCGGCGCGGTTCTGGCTGGTGACGCCCCACTCGTCCTGGCGCTGGCGCGAGATGCCGCGGGAGGTCGCGACGTTCTCGGCGGTCTGGCCCATGGCGAGGTAGACATCGGGGAGCCCGCCGCTTTCGCGGGGGTCGGTCCAGGTGGCATTCGTGCGGGCCATCTCGACCATGCGCGCCTGCGAGTCGCCGAAGAGCGGGTTCTGGGTGTCGGCGTCGGTGCCACCCGCACCCGCGAAGTTGGAGTACTGCGAGACGCACTCGACGCCCCCGGCGAGGAAGGTGTCGCCCTCGCCCGCCTTGATGGCGTGGAAGGCCATCCGCATCGTCTGGGTCGAGCTCGCGCAGAAGCGGTTGATCGTGGCGGAGGGCAGGAGGTCCAGGCCGGCCAGCACGGCAATGACGCGCGCCATGTTCGAGCCCTGCTTGCCGCTGGGCTCAGCGCATCCCCAGTAGAGGTCGTCGATCGTGGCCGCCTCAAGACCGGGCACCTTCTCGAGGAGGCTCTTCACGACCTGCACGGAGAGGTCGTCAGGGCGGATGTCCTTCAGGGACCCCTTGAAGGCACGCCCGATCGGGGTGCGTGCTGTTGCGACGATGACGGCCTCGGGCATGGTGACTCCTGGAGGGTGCGGGGGTGCGGGGTGCGGCGCGGTCGCCCTGGCACGGTGAGCGGCCGCTCAGTACTCGGCCAAGGGTATGCCGGGTGCCTGGGCAACCGTGTGTGGCCTTGGTCTCGCCGTGGCGTCGGAGGGCTTCCGCGGCCCTCGTGCCTGCGGCCATGATGAGGCATGGACACCACACGCAGCCGGGCCTCATCGGGATCACCGTTCGAGGGGAGTGTGGGCTTCAGCCGTGCGGTGCGGGTCGGCCAGCACATCGCCGTCGCAGGCACGGCCCCGGTCAGCCCGGACGGACACGTCAGCACCGACGCCGCCGCCCAGGCGCGTCGGTGCTGGGAGATCGCGCTCGCCGCGCTCGCCGAGCTCGGGGGGCGACCGGAGGACGTGATCCGCACGAGGAACTTCATCACCGACGTCGACGTCGTCGACGCGGTGTCGAGCGTTCACGGGGAGACCTTCGGGGAGATCCGCCCCGCGAGCACGATGGTGATCGTCGCCGGGCTCGTGGACCCGCGGTGGAAGGTCGAGGTCGAGCTCGACGCGATCGTCCCCACCGATTGAGTCGGTGCCGGGGTGGCCTGTGCCATAAGGGCTAGGGCGCGGTGCTCGAGGGCAGCGAGGTCTGGATGTTCCCGGCATCCACGGACGGCTCGGAGCCACGGCTGGGGTCCTGCGGCGGGTCCGGGTCGGCTTGGGGCGGCGCGGCATCCGGACGTCGGCGCAGGAGCACCGCCCAGCGGCCCCGTGGTCCGCGAGACTCGCCGGCGATCTCGGTCGGGGCCACTTCCGTGCCGGGGTCCTTGACGGCCTGCCCTGCGGCGACCGCGACCGGCCCGACTCCCTCCCCTCGGCGCGGCTCCGGCGGACGGTCGCCGGTGTCCACGCCCCAGACACCCAGCGCCGCGCACACGCTCGGTAGGAGCGCGGCGGCAACCCTCGCGTATCCGGCAGCGGAGGGGTGGAAGCGATCCTTGCTGAACATCTCGCCGGGAGAGGCGGCGAACTCCGGGCCGATGAGGTCGGCCAGCGAGACGGTGCGCCCCCCTGCCTCGACGACCGCGACGGTCTGGGCGGCCGCGAGGTCGCGCGACCAGCGCCGCATGAGCAACCGCAACGGCTGTCGGATCGGCTGGATGGTGCCGAGGTCGGGACAGGTGCCCACGACGACCTTGGCACCCAGCGCGCGAACCCGCCGCACGGTCTGCTCGAGGTGGTGCACCGCCGCCGTGCGCTCGATGCGGTGCGTGACGTCGTTGGCCCCAATCATGATGAGCACGACGTCAGGGCGCTCGACCTCCTCCAGGGCGGTGGCGAGCTGGCGGTCGAGGTCGCCGGACTCCGCTCCGACGACGGACCGGTTCGTCAGCTGAACACCTCGGCCGGTCAGCGCGGCGACGCCGTTCGCCACGATCGCCCCGACCGTCTCGTAGGCGTGCTCCACCCCCAGGCCGGCGGCAGAGCTGTCCCCGAGGACGATCAGCTCGTACGGCCCGCCGGGGCCCGCGCCGTAGACGCCGTTGTCGTCAGGGGTGTCGTCCGAAGGGGAGCCGATGGCCCACCGAGCCAGGGCGGCCTCACCCTGGATGACCCCCCAGCTCACGGCCCCGAGCGCGGCCCCGGCCGCCGCGAGTCCGCCCCCGCCGTATGCCGCGGTGGCTGCGATCTTGCGCGCCCGCCGTGCCCGTCCCATCTCCACCGTCCCTCTCGATCAGTCCTCCACGGTAACGCCAAGGACGCGGCACGCCTTCCTCGTTGGCCGGACGGCATACGGTTGGGGTCGTGCAGCTGGACGTGGGGGCCCGTGGTGAGGTCGAGTCCACCGTGTCGGATCGCGACACGGCGGAGGCCATGGGCTCGGGCAGCCTTGCCGTGCTGGGCACTCCGCGCCTCGTGGCGTGGTGCGAGGCGGCGACCTGCCGGGCGGTGGAGGGGCGCGTGCCGGTGGGGTCCTCGACCGTCGGCACGTCCGTGAGCGTGCAGCACCTCGCGGCGAGCGCGGTGGGCGCGCGCGTCGCCGTCACAGCTGTGCTCGTCGAGGTGGACGGGCGCCGGTTGGTGTTCGAGGTCGAGGCGCGAGACGGCTCCGGTGCCCTGGTCGGGAGGGGGAGCGTGGAACGGGTCGTCGTCGACGTGCAGCGCTTCCTGGCACGGGCCGACCGCCGCTGAGACCGCCGCCGGGGTCAGGGTTTGCGGGCCCGGAGCGTATAGGACAGCGGGAGGCGCTCGGCCTCCGCCACCATGCGGAACTCCCCGTCCGCACCTCGGACCATCCGCCCCGGCAGCGCATCCCAGGGGACACTGCGGTGCTCCACGAGGTCAGTCACGACCAGACCCCTGGAGAGGAGTCCGGTCACGATCTCGCCGAGGCCGTGGTTCCACGACAGCTGACGGGTGTTGACGAACTCGTGCTCGGTCTCGACGTAGGTGCAGTCCTCCTCCAGGTCGAAGGGCTCGGGCACCTCGAAGTACGCATACCCCAGGCTCAGCCGGTCGGGCACACTCTCATCGACGGCCCAGAGCATGGGGTGTCCCTCCCGGATGAACAACTGCCCACCGGGAGCGAGCAGGTCCTCGACGACCCCGGCCCAGCGCACGATGTCCGGCAGCCAGCACAGCGCCCCGATGCCTGTGTAGACGAGGTCGAAGGTCCGACCGGCCACCGCGGCCGGCGCCGAGTAGGTGTCCGCCTCGATGTACTCGACCTCGGGACCGGCCTCGCGGGACAGGCGCACGGCATGCTGCAGCGAGAGAGGTGAGAGGTCCACACCGGTCATCCGGGCGCCGAGGCGAGCCAGGCTGAGCGTGTCGGTGCCGATGTGGCACTGGAGATGGATGCCGGTCAGCCCGTCGACGTCCCCCAGCAGTGGCTGGTCGAACCGCACGACGTCGCTGAGGTGCTCGGGGTCCGAGACGAACCTGTTCCAGCCGTACTCGGCGCTCGCGGCATGCACGCCTGCTCGCTCGTCCCAGTTCGCACGGTTCACCGCGAGATAGTCATCAGAGGCAGCCATGGGCACGATCGTCACAGGAGGAGCACGGCATCCGCCACCTCATTCTGGCGTGGGGTGCCTCGCGAGCGGCGTGCGAGGATGGCGCCGTGAAGTATGCAGAGCACATCGTGGACCTCGTGGGGGACACCCCGCTCGTCAAGCTCACCTCGGTGACGACGGGCATCGCCGCCACCGTCCTCGCGAAGGTGGAGTACCTCAACCCGGGCGGGTCCGTGAAGGATCGGATCGCGTTGAAGATGGTCGAGGCGGCGGAGGCCTCGGGGGAGCTGAAGCCGGGCGGTGTGATCGTCGAGCCGACGTCGGGCAACACCGGGGTGGGCCTTGCGCTGATCGCCCAGCGCCGCGGGTACACCTGCATCTTCGTCTGTCCCGACAAGGTCTCCGAGGACAAGCGCAACGTGCTCAAGGCCTACGGGGCCGAGGTGGTCGTCTGCCCGACCGCCGTCGCCCCGGAGCACCCCGACTCCTACTACTCGACGTCCGACCGCCTGATGCGTGAGACCCCGAACGCTTGGAAGCCCGACCAGTACTCCAACCCCAACGGCCCTCTCTCGCACTACGAGACGACGGGTCCTGAGATCTGGCGAGACACCGACGGCAGGGTCACCCACTTCGTCACCGGCGCCGGCACCGGGGGCACGATCTCTGGAGCGGGACGCTACCTGCGGGAGGTCTCCCAGGACCGCGACTCCGGTCGGGTGCGCGTCGTCGCGGCTGATCCCGAGGGATCGGTCTACAGCGGCGGCAGCGGTCGCCCCTACCTCGTGGAGGGCGTCGGTGAGGACTTCTGGCCGACCGCCTACGACCCGTCCCAGGTCGACGACGTCGTGGCGGTCTCGGACGCGGACTCCTTC
>JBDSVV010000408.1:0-2583 GCA_039927035.1 Ornithinibacter sp.
GTCGGTGCGCGAGCGGCAGTCGGCGATCGAGGACGCCGTGCGCTCCGGCAGCCTGAGTGCCGTCGACGGCAGCGCCCAGGTGCTCGACCTCTTCGCCGACGACCTGCGTCACGGATGAGCGCGCCGCCACCGGGGAGCGGCCTGCCGTGGGTGTGGCAGGCGAGCGAGCAAGAGGTCGCCGCGGAGTACCGGTGCGACAGGAATGCCACCCGACCCGGCAGCCGCATGGTGCGAGCGGTCTCGGTTGCAGCACCGGCATCGACGGCGTGGGCCTGGCTGGGCAACCTGCGCGTGGCGCCCTACAGCTATGACCTGCTTGACAACCTCGGGCGACGGAGCCCTCGCATCCTGCGCACCGACCTGCCACCGCTGGCCGTGGGCGACACGGTGATGACGATCTTCAGGGCCGTCGAGGTGGCACCGGGTGAAGAGCTCGTCCTGCGCACCCGCGGCCGAGCGGGTTCGAGGCTCTTCGGTGACGTGGTCGTGGGGTATGCCGTGCGGCCGGCTGCCATGGGCTGCCGACTGGTCGCCGTGTTCCACCTCGCTGGCGGGAGCACGAGGGCATCGCGACTGAGGCATGCGGCGCTCGCGTGGGGTGACCTGGTGATGATGCGCAAGCAGTTGCGCACCCTCGCGGCACTGGCCGAGGGCCCCGACGCCTGAGCCGCGCAGCACCACGTCGTCACCCGAGAGGTGCTGGTCACGGCGGCCCTGGAGCACCTGTTCGAGCAGAGCAGGGCCGCTCTCGCGGCTACCGAGATCCCCGACGGCGACCGGGCGGAGACCGTGGTGCGCCTGCTCATCGACTCCTCCACCGATGCACCCCTCGTTGACCTGCTGGGTGCTTGGTGATGGGATGCCGGGTGCCGGGTGCCGGGTGCTGGGATGCCGGGCTGCGGCGGGGTGGGCCGGCTCAGCCCCGGGCGGGGGTGAGCCAGCCCGCAGGGGCGATGCCGCGGCGCCGTGCCGAGCGCAGCAAGAGCACGCTCACGAGCACCATCGCCACTACGCCGGGCAGGGTGGAGACGGCGGACCCGGTGGTCTCGGTGTCGATGTAGGACGCTTCCAGGCCTCCCGCGAGGATGCCGGTGAGGGTGATGAGCAGGTTGTTCACGACGTGGAGCGCGATCGCCGCCTCCAGGCCCCCGGTGCGCCACGCGAGGTAGCACCCCGCGACGGCGAGGCTGCCGACGTCGATGAGGATCCACGGGTCGAGCGAGCCGTGGGCGAGACCGAATGCCGCGGCCGACAGGCCCGTCGTCACGAGCAGGGCCGCGCGCTCAGAAGGGATCCAGCCGCCGATGATCTGGACGAGGCCTCCGCGGAAGGCGACCTCCTCACCGGCGGCCTGGAGCGGGGTCGTGAAGAGCGTCACGACGAGCAGCCCGACCCAGTCCCGGGGGCGCGGCAGCACCTCCTGGTCGAAGAGCACCCAGGAGGCGCCGAGATAGAGCACCCAGACCGGCAGGACGACCAGCGTGCAGCGGCCCAGCCAACCCCAGCGCATCCGGCCGGTCACGGAAAGCACCCGCCCGGGGGAGCGCCGGAACGCGACCCACAGCGCCATGAGCGTGACGGGCACCAAGGTGGCCAGCACGAGGTTGAGCCAGAGGCTGGAGCCGGTGGTCACGGCGAACATCGACTGGTCCTCGGGCAGCAGGCCGAGCAGCGCGAAGGGGGCGGTGACCGCGCTCGACACCACCAGGAAGCCCGCGACCACCAGCAGGAGCGCCACCAGGGGTCGCCACCACGCGTGCCGCGGCCCGCGCATCTGGTGCACGTACGAGCGGGGTCGGGCGTCCTCGAGGGCGCGGGCTTCGTGCCGCTCCCGCCCGGTGCGGGCCTCCTCCCGCGCGCGGGATGCTCCGAGGAAGCCCCACAGCACCGGGTGCGGACCGGCCGCGTCGGTCGTCAGCGGCTCCGCGGAGGGTGCGGCCACGAGGAACGACTGGCCCGGCAGGCGGAGCACGTCGGCGGGGCCCCCGGGACGGGTGGCCTCCAGGACCCAGCCGAGCGGGAGCAGTGCGGCCACCACCTCATCCGCCGGGTGCAGGCCCACGGTGCCGGTGCCCGGCATCCGGTCGGAGGAGTCGACCCCGGCGGCGTCGCGGGCGAGGACGTCCAGACCGCGGCCGGTCGCCAGCACGGGGATGCCGGCGCGGTGGGCGGCCCGCGCGGCGCGGCGAGCTCCCTCGTCCTGAGACCCGTCGGCTGACGGTGCAACCCAGACGCCGTCGGCGCCGTCGACGGCGCCGAGGTGCGCGGGGTCGGCGTGGAGCACTTCGAGGGAGCCGAACGGCAGGCCGCAGCGGGTCGCCTGGAAGGCCAGGTGTGCGGTGCCGGGCGCGTCGCGACCAACGACGAGCAGGCGTACCTTCATGGTCTGGGAGCGTAGTCCGGTTGACCGAGCCGTTCCCGGGGGGCCCGGGCGGGGTAACGGATTTCGTGCTGGCAGCACGCCTGCCCTATCATCGAATGTCGGTCACGTGTGCGCCATGCACGGGTGGAAGCCCTGGGTGAGCAGCACGAGGCCGATTTCCATGGGCGGATCGACATTCCGAAGAGTCGCCCAACGGCGGA
>JBDSVV010000409.1:0-16356 GCA_039927035.1 Ornithinibacter sp.
AACGAGGAGGGCCGCGGTCCCAGGATCGTCGCGCAGATCTTCACGAGCTGGGCCTGCAGGGAGGGTGTGTGAGGCGCGCGCATTCAGGACTCGTCGCGTTGGTGGTCGGTCATGACATCCGGCATGAACCCGGGAGCGGGAGCGGCACCGTTGGGAAACAACGGTGCGCATCCGGTGCGGCGGACGCCGGGTAGGAGCCCGCGGGGCACCGAACGGTGCCAGCGGCATCCGGGTCAGTGGCCAGGACCCTCACCAGGGCGAGGACGCCGATGAGCACCCAGATGCCCAGGACCGAGAAGAACGCCACCCGGACCACGACCCAGGTGGCGTACAGGGGTGCCCGGGGTGCCGGACCGGCTGCAGCATTGGGTGCAGGGTGCTCATCCACGGACGTCATCGTGACGGCGCGCAACATGCACCGACACCGCACGCGTACTCAGATCCCCTCCCAGCACGCTCCCCTCCACCTCGTCTGTCAGGTTGCGGGTTCGCGTGGATGTCAACGGCGTGTCGCCGCACCACGACAGACGAAGTCGGGGAGGTGGCTGGGTGGGGTGCGGTGCTGGCCGTCAGTGCGCGGCGGGAGTGGTGCTGTCGTCGTTCGCTCGGATCCGGGACACGCCGATGACGACCCCTACCACGACCGCACCGACGACGACGCCGATGGCGGCCGAGGCGAGGGTGTTGGTCAGCCATCCCAGCACGCCCCCGAGCGCGCCGGTCGCGTCGTGCACGAGCACCTCGAGGTGGTGCACGACGTCGTAGAGGCCGTGCCAGCCCAGCTCGTCGGTGCCCACCAGGAGGATGTGCCCACCCACCCAGAGCATCGCCACGATGCCTAGCGTCGACAGGAACGCCAGCACCTTCGGCATGCCCCGCACGAGGAGTCGCCCGACCCGCTGGGCACCCAGTGACTCCCGCTCGGCGAGGTGCAGCCCGATGTCGTCCATCTTCACGATGATCGCCACCACGCCGTAGACGAGGGCGGTGATCATCACCGCGACGACGGCCAGGATGAGCGCCCGAGACACCAGCGGCTCCTGCGCCACCTCGTTCAGGGCGATGACCATGATCTCGGCCGAGAGGATGAAGTCGGTGCGGACCGCCCCGCCGACCATCACCTCCTCCTGCTGCTCGCCCTCCATCGCGGCCGGGGTCTGGTGCGCCTCGTGGCCGGCGACCTTCTCCCAGACCTTCTCGGCCCCCTCGTAGCAGAGGTAGGTGCCACCGACCATGAGGATCGGGGTGAGCAGCCAGGGCAGGAACTGGCTCAGCAGGAGTGCCGCCGGGAGGATGAACAGCAGCTTGTTGCGCAGGGACCCGATCGCGATCCGCCGGATGATCGGCAGCTCGCGACTCGCCGCGAACCCGTGGACGTAGCGGGGGGTCACGGCCGTGTCGTCGACGACCACCCCCGCGGCCTTGGCGCTGGCCCGCCCCGCGGCCGCACCGACGTCATCCACGGACGCCGCCGCGATCTTCGCGAGCGCAGCGATGTCGTCGAAGAGTGCCACGAGTCCGCCAGCCATGCGCAAACCGTAGTCGCCCCCGTGCGCCGGTCCGACCAGTCAGCGCCGCAGCGTTGCCCGGCGCTCCTCCAGGTGGGCCCGCTCCGGTCCGTTCTCGGTGAGCCCCAGGGCCCGGCCGTATGCCGCGGCCGCCTCCTCGTCGCGGCCGAGCCTGCGGAGCAGCTCGGCGGCGGTGACCTGCAACGGTGCGTCGTCCGCGAGGTGCAGCCCCTCCACGGCCGCCATCGCTGGTAGTGCCCCGGCCTAGCCCTCTCGAGGCACTCCCGCACCAGGGGATGCCCCTCGATGATGAGCTCGCGGTCCCACAGCAGGCGGTCCTGGTGGTCCAGGGTCACGAGCCGCCCCTGTGCGAACCGGGCGGTGCGCCGAGCATCGGTCAACAGCATGAGCGCCAGCAGACCGGCCACCTCCGGCTCGTCGGGCATCAGCGCCCGCAGCAGCCGGCCGAGCCGGATCGCCTCGAGGCAGAGGTCCTCCCGCACCCCCGCCGCCCCAGATCGAGGGAGGTGGCCCTGGGTGAAGACGAGGTAGATCACCGCCAGCACGGCGCGCAGCCGGTCCGGGAGCTCGGCGTCACCCGGCACCCGGTAGGGAATGCGCGCAGCGGCGATCTTGCGCTTGGCCCGGGTGATCCGCTGGGCCATCGTGCGCTCGGGCACCAGGAAGGCCGCAGCCACCTCCGGCACCGTGAGCCCGCCGAGCAACCGCAGCGTCAGGGCAACGCGGGCCTCCGGCGAGAGCGCCGGGTGGCAACAGGTGAAGACCAGGCGAAGTCGCTCGTCGGTCAGCGAGCTCGCCGGGGCCGCGAACCGTTCGTCGTGGTGATGCAGCACCTGCGCCTCCTCGTGCCGCGACCGGCGGCTCGACTCCCGCCGGAGCCGGTCCAGGGCCCGGTTCCGGCAACGACCGTGAGCCACCCACCCGGGTTGGGTGGCACGCCCTCGAGCGGCCAGCGCCGCACCGCCTCGACGAAGGCCTCCTGCGCCATCTCCTCAACGAGGTCGAGGTCGCCGAACCGGGCTGCCAGCCCCGCGACCAACCGGCCGAACTGAGCGCGGTAGACGTCCTCGACGGAGGCTTGCTCCGGCGGCCAGGACACCTCGCCCACTAGGCCTGGAAGGGACGGACCTCGACCCTCCCTCGGCACGCGGCCGAGCCCTCCGCGGCGAGCGCCAGTGCGGCATCGAGGTCGCGTGCCTCGATCACCCAGAAGCCTCCCATCTGCTCCTTGGCCTCGCTGTAGGGGCCGTCGGTCATCACCACGTCGGGGCCGGTGCCGTCGACCACGGTGGCGGTGCTCGGTGCGTGGAGCCCCCGGCGAAGACCCACGACCCACGCTCTCGGAGCCGCTCGTTGTAGGCGCCCACCGCGGCATACATCTCCTGCGTCTCCTCGTCGGCGGGCGGGGCGTCGTCCTCGTGGTGCCACACCGACATCAGGTACTGCGTCATGGTCGTTCTCCTTCGCTCATCGTGTGGGCCCGACCGTATGCCGTGTCCTCACCCCCTCCACGAACAGGGAGGCCCGGATGCGACACCTCGACGGAAAGAATCTTCCGGGCCTGCTCCTGCGCGCTACGGCGACCACTCCAGGAGCAACATGGTGGCGTCGTCGGTGAGGCGAGCCTGTTGGTGCTCGAGCAGAGCGCGGCTGACCCGACGCATCGACTCGGCGGCGGTGAGGTTGTCCGCCACCTTGCGGGAGAGCAGGTCCACGAGGCGCTCCACCCCGAACTGGTCACCGGAGGGCGACCTGGCCTCCACCACGCCGTCGGTGAAGAGCAGCACCCGGTCACCGGGTTCGAGCTGCTCGTGGCCGACGGGATAGTCCCCGCCCTGGAGGCCCAGGCCGAAGGGCAGCCCCGACTCGCACGAGAGCGTCTTGACGTGGCGGCCGTGGCGAAGCAGCAGCGGATCGGGGTGGCCGGCGTTGACCCACTCCAGGTCGCCGGTGTCCACGCACAGCTCAGCGAGGATGCCGGTCGCGAAGGACTCCCCGGCGAACCCCAGCTCGACGGACGCGTCGATCGAGCACGCCGTCTCCACGAGGGTGCGCCCACCGCGGCGGTTGTTCCGGTAGGCAGCCACGGTCAGGGCGGCCAGCTGGGCGCTGCGGAGCCCGTGGCCCATCCCGTCGAAGACCGCGAAACGAGTCAGGTGCTCTTCGACCGCATAATCCACCGAGTCCCCGGCGACCTCGTAGGCGGGCTCGAGGGACGCGGCGATCGTCACCGCGTCGGAACCGAAGGTCAGGGGCGGCAGGAGCCCCCACTGAATCTCGGCCGCCAGCTCGAGCGCGGCGGACCGCCGCACGTTCACGAGCGTGTCCGAGCAAGCAGCCTTGGCCACGACCAGGTCTGCGACCAGGGTCGCCAACGGCTCGATCCACGGGGGCGCGCCCGAGCCTTCGGCCCCGTCGCCGTGCTGCCCGGCATCCACGTCCATCGTCACTGCGAGCACGCCCAGTCGGTCCGCTCCCTGGCACAGTGGGGCGAAAACGGTGGTCCGCGGCTCCTGCCCGTGCGGGGCCTGCACCACCACCTCCTCGTGCTGATAGGCACGCCCGGCGAGGGTGGAGTCGATGAGCAGGGTGGCAGGCCCGTTCCCACCCGCACCTCGGCCACCCCATGGCGCGAGGCTGATCTGGTCCAGGTCCACCAGGTGGATCACGGCGGAGTGGGCGCCGAGCGCGACCGCGTGCGTCGCGACGATCTCAGGGATGCGGTGCGCCGCGGCGTGCCGAGATGCTGCCAGGAGGTCGGCGAGGACGCTCCAGCGGTGCTCAGGAGGTCCCGCGGGAGGACTCACCTCCTGCGGGGTCATGGTCACTCGTGGACGGTACCGCAGTGAGGTGACCGCCTGAGAAGGCCTCGGCGCGGCGCGGGTGGTGCGAGGCTCTGTCGCCGGTCCCCCTCCGGCAGGTACCGTCTGCGCCCATGCGTGTATTTCTCCGGGTCCTGGCGGTCCTGCTCGTCCTCGTCATCGCGGGGGCCATCGGCGGCTATGTCTACGCCCGGCCGCTGATCAAGACCGGGACGGGGTATGCCGCGCACAACACCTGTGCCGTGTCATTGGTCGGGAACCGCGAGGACCCCGGAGCAGACCTGCCCCCCAACCCCCTCGTGCCCTATCTCACTGGCTACGTCAACAGGGGCGCGAAGTCGAGCACCTCCTCGCTCCTGTGGGTCCTCTCGACCCAGAAGGCCTGGTACACCAAGGGATTCGGTTGCACGCTGGGCACGGAACGGCCCAATCTCGGGGATCCCACCCTCGTCGAGGCCGACCTGAACCCGTTGTCCTCGGTTCCTGCCCCCGAGGCGACCACCGAGCTCACGGCCCTGGTCGGCAAGGCCTTCGGAGACGACTTGTCATCCGGCGAGAAGAAGAAGCTCGGCACCCGTGGCATCGTCGTGGTCCAGGATGGGCAGCTCGTCGCGGAGCGCTACGCAGACGGTTTCGACGCGGAGACACCGCAACTCGGTTGGTCGATGTCCAAGAGTGTCGCCAACCTGATGGTGGGTCGCCTCGTCCAGGAGAAGCGCATCGCCATCGAGGACTCCGAGCTGCGTCCCGAGTGGACCGATGACCGCCAGAAGATCACCGTCGACGAGCTGATGCGGATGACCAGCGGGTTGACCTGGGACGAGACCTACGACCTCGGCACGCCCATCACCGAGATGCTCTACGCCCATGGCGACATGGCCGGCTACGCCGCCAGCCAGCCCCTCGCGCACGCCCCGGGCACCCACCAGCAGTACTCCAGCGGCTCCACGAACATCCTCTGTTCGGTGCTGACCCGACTCGCCGACGCCCCCGATGCAGACCTCCCACGCCAACAGGTCTTCAAACCGCTCGGCCTGTCCTCGGCCGTGATGGAGCCTGACATGGTGGGCACCCCGGTCTGCAGCTCCTACATGTGGGCCACGCCGCGCGACTGGGCCGCCGTGGGGCAGTTCGCCCTCCAGGACGGTGTCGTGGCCGGCGACCGTCTCCTCCCCGAGGGATGGATGGCCCAGTCGACCACCGTGGAACCGGTGCCCGAGACCGAGGAGCGCGGTTACGCAGCGGGGTGGTGGGTCAACCGTGAGGCCAACGGGAAGTTCGTCGATTCCACGCTCCCCGAGGACGCGTACTGGATGAGCGGCCACGACGGCCAGCGCGTCTACGTCGTGCCCTCGGCCAACCTGGTCGTCGTCCGGCTCGGGTTCAGCCCCGAGCTGGACGGCGACCAGATCCGCACGTCCGAGCTCGTATCGGGCCTGGTGTCGCTCTCCGCGAAGGGCTGACCTTCACCCGGGGCACCCTGACCAACGCCTAGAGGGCACCCGTCACGGTGATCCGGCGCGCTCCCTCGACATCTCCGAACAATGGCACGCAGGTGACGTCGACCGACGCACCGGCCGACGCACCGGGTGCGGTGCACACCGTGTCGACAGTGGTGGTGTCATCGACCTCGAAGGACATCGTGAAGAGCACCGGCAGCCCGCCGTCCTCGGTCGGGACGGCGCGCATGCCGGTGATCTGCAGGAGGTTCAGCGGCCCGGTGGCCCCGCCCTCCACGGTCCATCCGTCCTCGACCTGCGCCCGCGGGAGCGCGAATCCCTCGCCGAGGCTGATCTCGATGCTGAGGGAGCCCGGCCCGTCGGTGGGCAGCGTCGTCGGGAAGTCGCTGGGGAAGTCACTCGGTAGTGACGTCGGGATCGACTGCGTGACCCGGTCGACCGTTCGTGCGAAGAAGACGATGCCCCCGGCCACGACGAGGGCCAGGACGACGAAGCCCACGAGTGCGGCGATGAGGCACCCCTTGGCCGCCCCGCTGGTGCGCTTCGGAGGCGGTGCTCCGTATGCCGGCTGGCCGGGTTGGGCGTATCCGGGCTGGCCGTATCCGGGCTGGCCGTATCCGGGCTGGGGTGCGTACCCGGGCTGCTGGGCCGAACCGGGCTGCGGCGACGCATAGCCCGACTGGGGCGCGGGAGCCCCGGCCTGCGGCGCGGCATGAGGATCTGCCGCGGGCGCGGGGATGGCCGTCGTCTGCGAGAGGTCCACCGCCTGGGTGTCCTGCGAGGACGACGCCCACGCCGGCGGTGCGGTGGGGTCGCTCGCCAGGGGCGCCCGGAAGTGCTCCGTCCACTGCTGGCCATCCCAGAAACGCTCCTGCCCGTCCGGCTGGAGATGCCATCCTGCTGGTGCCGACATGTCGTCCTCCTCGATCCCCCGCGGCGTCTCCGCGTCAGTCCACGGCCATCGTGCCATCGCGGGATCAGCCGACACAGCGAATGACGACAACCCCGCGACCCGCCCCGCAACGCACGGTGGGAGGCTGGGCGCAGGAGGTGACCCACCATGACGAGCGAGATCAGCGTGACACACAACCGGGCCCGGCACCGATGGGAGGCCTGGATCGGAGAGGACCTCGCGGGGTTCGCCACCTACCACCGCAGTGAGGGGGTCATCGACTTTCGGCACACCGAGGTCGACCCGGCCTTCACGGGCCTTGGGGTCGGCGGCATCCTGGTCCGCACTGCGCTCGATGAGGTCGCGGAGGGAGCCGATCGGGTGGTGCCCTCGTGCCCCTTCGTGGCGGAGTGGATGGGGCGCCACCCCGAGTACGAGCACCTGACGACTTCAGGCGCGGGCTGACCGATGAGCGGGGGTGTGCGGGTGCTGTTGATGGCGGACACCCACCTGCCCAAGCGCGCCACGGACCTGCCTGCGACCTTGTGGGCGGCGGTCGACACCGCCGACCTCGTGGTGCACGCCGGCGACTGGGTGGATGCCGCACTCCTGGACCGGCTCGAGTCACGCAGCCGGTCTCTCCTCGCGTGCTGGGGCAACAACGACGGAGCGGACCTGCGCGCGCGGCTGCCCGAGGTGGCCCGGGCGGTCGTGGAGGGTGTCCGGGTCTCGGTCGTTCACGAGACCGGGTCGCGGGACCGACGCGGGGAGCGCATGCGCGCCACTCACCCCGACACCGACCTCCTCGTCTTCGGCCACAGCCACATCCCGTGGGACACGTCGTATGCCGGTCTGCGACTCCTCAACCCCGGCTCACCCACCGACCGCCGCCGGGAGCCGCACTGCACCTTCATGACGGCCCGCCTGCTGGAGGGCGCCGTTCACGACGTGGCGCTCCACCGTCTGCCGCTCCACCTCCTGCCGCTGCGCCAGAATGCCACCCGGTGACGAACGGCGAACCGCGCATCAGGCGCCGAGCACCGACTCCATCGAGACGGGCACCACGACCGGTCGTGGGGTGAGGTGGATCCCGGCCACCATGCAGCGCACCGAGCCACCAGCGAGCTCGAGGGTCGGCACGTCCAGGGGAAGCAGTCGAGCAGACCGTTCGATGACCGCGCGCTGGTCGTCCGTGAGGCTCGCGGCAGCCCGTGACGACAGCGCGAGCACCCGGCCGCCCGGGGTGCGAAGCTCGATCGCATTGCCGGCGAAGTCACGGACCTGCTGCACCGACAGCTCGATGATCGTGCGCCCCTGCTCGGTGATCGACTCGGCGACCTCGCGGCGGCGGGCCAGGTCGGGGATCAGCTCGAGCCCCACCAGCGCGAAGTCGCTGGCGATCGTGATCATGACGTTGGTGTGGTAGATCGGCGTGCCCAGCTCGTCACACGCGTCGAAGACCATTGCCTCATAGCCGAACTGGGAGCAGAACCGCTCCAGCACCATCGGGTTGGCCCGGTTGGACCTCGCCGTGAACGCGACGCGCGTGACGTGGTCGAGCACCATTGCGCCAGTGCCTTCGAGGTAGGCACCGTCGTGCTCGAGCCCGGAGTAGTCGACGACCTCCTGCACCCGATACTGCGACTTGAGCATCTCCACCACGTCGGCCCGCCGCTCGGTGCGCCGGTTGGGGGCATACATGGGGTAGACCGCGACCCGACCGCCGGCGTGCGTGGAGAACCAGTTGTTGGGGAAGACGCTGTCGTTGCGCGTGGGGTCCTCGTCGTCGAAGAGGTGCACCGCCACACCGGCCTCAGCGAGCCGGTCGGCCGCACGGGTGACCTCCTCATAGGCCGCAGCGGCGATCTCCACGGGACTGCGGGTCGGGTCGGCCGTCTGGAAGGCGTTGTCGGCGGCAGTCTCGGGGTTCGGAGCGAAGTGCCGTGGTCGGATCAGAACGACGGCCGCCGGCGCTTGGACCGACATCCTCAGACCGCCGCGACGATGGGCTCGGGCGAGCGAAGGAGGGAGAAGAGGTCCTTGGGGTCGGCGGGCTCGGCGACGAGGTCGATCTCGTCGTAGTGGGTGGTGCCGTCCACGGCGTCACGCAGGTAGCGCAGCGCAGAGAAGTCCTCGATCGCGAATCCCACCGAGTCGAAGACGGTGACCTCCTCCGCGCTGGTGCGCCCGGGTGCGTCGCCGGTCAGCACCTGCCAGAGCTCGGTGACGGGAAAGTCGGGCTCCAGCTGCTGGATCTCGCCCTCGACCCGGGTCTGCTCCGGCAGCTCGACGACCACGGTGGCCCGTCGCAGGATCTGCGGGTCGAGCTCGGTCTTGCCGGGGCAGTCGCCGCCGATGGCATTGACGTGCACGCCCGACACGACCATCGCATCGGTGAGCACTCTCGCGTTGGCCTTGTCGGCGGTGCACGTCGTGATGACGTCGGCGCCCCGCACAGCTTCCGTGGCGGAGGAGGCCACGTCGATGTCGAACCCGAGGGGAGCAATGTTTCGGACGAACTTCTCCAACGCGGCCGGGTCGGTGTCCCAGATGCGCAGGCGGTGGATCCCGAGGACGGCGCGGAACGCGAGCGCCTGGAACTCGGACTGGCTGCCGGTGCCGATCATCGCCATCGTGCGCGAGTCGCGGCGGGCGAGGGCGCGGGCCGCCATGGCCGACACCGCAGCGGTGCGCAGGGCCGTGAGCAGGGTCATCTCGGCGAGGAAGGTGGGGTAGCCGGTGTGCACGTCGGCCAACACCCCGAATGCCGTGACCGTCTGGAAGCCGCGGGTCGGGTTCGACGGGTGACCGTTGACGTACGTGAAGGAGTAGCAGCGGTCGTCACTGGTCGGCATCAGCTCGATGACACCCTCGCGCGAGTGGCTCGCGACCCGCGAGGTGTGCTCGAAATCGGCCCACCGCCGGAAGTCGGTCTCCTGGTAGGCGACGAGCGTGGAGAGGACCTGCTCGAGGTCTGAGGCTGCCGCCCACTGCGAGAGGTGGCGGACATCGACGAAGCGCACCATGAACGCCTCCTTTCTGGTCAACTGGCTCACCCTAGGTCGTGCCAGTCTGCAACCGCAATGACCAGATACGGCACTTTTGGTCACGTGATAGGGCATTCTGTGAGCCACAAATGCACAATATGATCCATGCAGGATCTCGATGACCTCGACCGGCGCCTCATCTCGCTCCTGCGCGCCGACGGCCGCGAGCCGGTGAGCTCGCTGGCCCGCCGACTCGGGGTCAGCCGAGCGACCGTCAACAGCCGGATCGAGCGGCTCCTTGACTCCGGGACCATCCTGGGGTTCTCGGTGCGAGTGCAGGACGACCGGGACCCGGACACGATCCGCGCCGTCGCGCTCATCGAGGTGCAGGGGCGCTCCACGACGACGGCGATCAACCAGCTTCGCGGCCTTCCCGAGGTGCACGCCCTGCACACCACCAACGGTGGGTGGGACCTCGTCGCCGAGCTGCGCACCGGCACGCTGGCCGAGTTCGATGCGGTGATGGGTCAGATCAGGTCGGTCGAGGGCGTCGTCAACAGCGAGACCTCGCTGCTGCTCCGCTCGATCCGGATGTGACGGACATACCGACCCGGACGCGCAGGCCCGCGTGCGCCCTGTCACCTCCGCGTACGGCGTCCAGTTCACGGTCGTGGTGCTCAGCGAGAGGATCGGCTCCCACGGCAGCCGCGACCGGGCGGCCATCGTCATCATCGACGCCCCCGTTGCCAGCGAGCGGGGATGGGCCCACGCACCACCTCACCCCCCTCCCCGTCAGTCGTCGATCTGCTCCTCTGGCACCAACCGATGACCGCGCGCGACGGCCTCGACGAGGCGCTGGTGGTCGCGCTCGGTCTGGTCGGCGTAGGAGCGGGCGAACCGGCTCATCGCGCGGTCCACGCGGTCCGAACCCCCGACGTAGCCCGCGATCATGGAGGCACCGCTGGAGCGCGCGTGGGCCTTGGCGAGCAGCTGCCCGCAGATTCGTGCATAGTCCTCGATGGCCGAGGGCTTGAGGGCGTCCAGGGGGATGGTGCCCTTCATGTTGCGGAACTGCCGCACGTAGAACTGGCGGCCCGCGACGGTGGTCCATCCGAGCAGCGGGTCACTCACGGTCTGCAGCGCCTGCTGGTACTCCACCACCCGCTGACCCTGGTGGGCGTGCCAGGCTGAGTCGCCGTGCACGTGTGGCGCCAGCACTGAGCGGCGGGCCTGCTTGAGCTGGAGGAAGACGACGTCACTCGGGCTGCTCCCCTCGAGCAGCGCGACGTAGGCCCGCAACCCGACGCTGCCGACGCCGACCACCTTGTGGGCCATGTCGACCAGGGTGTAGCCACCGAGCATCCGACGCCAGTGCGGGGCCAAGGTCTCGAGGTAGTCGTCGAGGCCCTCGGCGAGCAGCTCCTCCTCCGACTGCCCCAGGTGGGTGATCAGGGGCGGCTCCTCGACGATGCGTCGCTGTCCGTTCTCGAGCGTGGTGAACCGGGGAAGGGCACGGTCGCTGGTGCGGCCACGAGCGGTGCGCGCAGCCCTCCCGATGTGGTCCCGCAGGGAGACGTCCGCTGCCGTGTCCTGGAGCCGGTCCACATCCAGGCGTTCGTAGGACCTGGTGAGCAGGGGCTGGGAGGCGAGCCACCGCATCTGCGCTCGATACGCAGCCGAGCAGGCCAGCACCGCTGTCTCGCAGGCCGACTCGCTCCTGCCGTTGTGACGTCCCGCGACCCAGATGCTCGCCACGAGCCGACGCAGGTCCCACTCCCACCCGCCGGGGTGAGCCTCGTCGAAGTCGTTGAGGTCCAGGACGAGGTCTCGCTCGGGTGAGGCATAGAAGCCGAAGTTCCCGAAGTGGGCGTCCCCGCAGATGATCGGCTGGATGCCGGTCGCCGGCAGGTGGGCGAGGTCCTCCGCCATGACGACGGCGCTGCCGCGCAGGAACCCGTACGGCGAGGCGGCCATCCGCTGCACCCGGGTCGGAACCAACCACTCCAGCCGGCCGCCGTGCGACGCAGTGACCTGGGCGAGGATGTCGGGCCGGTCGCTCGGCTCCTCCCAGTGCCCGAGTGAGGAACGGGGCACCTGGTGGCGCAGGCTGCGCCCCAGCGCGTACCTCTCCTTGCGCGGCAGGGACGGTCGCCGCAACGAGCTGTAGGGCTGGCTGTCGACAGCGGACAGCACGATGTGCCGGCCCGACGGTCGGTCGCCGTCCGTCATCTGGTTCCTTTCGTTACCGGGTCCGATGCCGATGTGCTCCCCCACCTTGGCAGCCCCAGCCACCTTCGTGCTGGATCGCGGCGATCGGCTCTGTCCGTGTTCGCCCCCGCGCCCATCCAGACAGGCAGTCGACGTGGCCGCCCCGGTGCTGAGCGTGCTTCTGCTGTCAGCGCCCACCATCGCCTGTCGGGGTGTCCGCGAGTGCCGCGGGTGGTCCGCAGTCAGACAGACGCTCGACGAGCTTGGCTGCTGACCTGCTGACGGCCGTGTCAGCGCGACCATCTCGAGATCCGACCGGGCTGCGCGTCCACGATTCTGAGGCAGCTTCCGGGGGTATATGGGACAGCTTCCGCGGGGAATCTGAGACACGGGAACGTGGAACGTCTACCACGTCGGATCCCCGTCACGAGGGAGCGCCGCTATTGGGGCCGACGATAGGACGTGGACCCGTGCGCCACGGATCCTCCTCGCGAATGTGGGTGAAGGGCAGGAGGCGGCCCCCGTTGGGCCTGCGCCTCGCGCTCGTCACTCGGCATCCGCCGCTGAGCGGCTGTTCGACTCCCGTGACCATATGTGAGACGGCGAGTCTGAGGAGCCCCATCGTCGGTGACGACCTCGACGCGACCCGCCCTTCGCACGATCCACCGCTGGCGTCTCAACATCAGCGGCTGAAAGGACGATCTTTCTCACGCAGTCTCAAACTCGAGAGTACTTCTCACAATGGTTCGCCGCTCACACGGGTGGCCTCACCCCTGGTCGAGCAGGTAACGACCGAAGTGCGGCACGGTGAACGCGATGCGCCCGCGCTCCCCTGAGTAGATCAGGCCCTTCTTCAGCAGGGCGTCGCGCGCGGGGGAGAGCGACTGGGGCTTGCGGCCCAGGTGGGTCGCGACATCTGGCGTGGGCACGGCGGCCGTTTCGTCACCAAGGTCGACGGCGACCTCCGCCATCGCCCGGAGATACTCCCGTTCCCCCGGCGTCGCCCGCTCGAAGCGCGAGCCGAAGAAGCCCACCGCGAGCTCGGACTCCGCCTCAGGAGCGGCAACCGCCACGTCGGATGCCGTGATCGGCGAGGTCGTCGCGCGGTCCCACACCGACTTCCCGTAGGCCTGGATGAAGTAGGGGTAACCGCCGGTTGCGGCATACATCGCGTCGAGCGCCTCCGCCGTGAACGCGGCACCCTCCTCGGCTGCCGGACGCTCGAGGGCCGCATCGGCCGCGGCTTTCTCGAGACGGTCGATGCGCGAGTAGCGAAACAACCTCTCGGAGTATGACTTCGAGGCCGAGAGCACTGCTGGCAGGTGGGGCAGTCCGGCTCCGACGACGATGAGAGGCAGCCGTGACTGCGAGATCTCGTGGGCAGCCGCACACAGCGCGGAGACGTCGTCGGGGCCGAGGTCCTGCATCTCGTCGACACAGATCGCGATGCCGCGACCGGTGTCGGCAGCCATCCCGCCGAGGTCGGACATCAGCTCGACGAGGTCGATCTCGATGTCGCCGGAGTCGGCTCGACCCGACACCGCCGGCACCGTGATTCCGGGGTTCCACCGGTCGCGCAGCTTCGCCACGCCGCGGCCCGTGCCACCCGCCGGCTCGCGCTGAGCGAAGGCTCGCACGACCCCGAGCGCATGGTCCCCGGCGCCGGCGGCCGGCCCGAGCTCCCGCACCGCCTGGTGCACGGCCGAGGCCAGCGGCCGCCGCAGTGACTGCTCGGGTCGCGCCTCGAGCTTGCCGGTGCCCCACCCGGAGCGCACCGCTGCGGAGCGCAGCGCGTTGAGGAGCACCGTCTTGCCCACTCCCCGGAGACCCGTGAGCACGATGGAACGCTCCGGGCGCCCGCGCGACACGCGTTCGAGCACGACGTCGAAGGCATCGAGCTGCTCGTCGCGACCGGCGAGCTCGGGTGGGCGCTGCCCGGCGCCGGGCGCGTAGGGGTTCTTGATCGGGTCCACGATCGGAGAGTATACGACTCTCTAGTGTAGACGGCATACATCCGAATAGGAGGCTAGGGCGTGTCGCCACACCTGTCATGTGGTGTGCCCTCGGCCTCACGGGACCCCGAGCACTCGGCGGCCGGACAATACTGGCGCAGAGGAGGTCTCGATGAGGTCGCAGGAGCGTTGGGGTGCCATGCGGCCCACGGTGCCCGCCGTCGCGATCGGCGTCGCCTGCGTCGCGATCGGTGGGATCCTCTCGGCAGTGAACTCGGTCGACCCCACCGAGCACGGCTCCTGGGCAGCGGCCTACCTGGTGCTGGTGATGGGTCTCGGGCAGATCGCCCTCGCGCTGGGCCAGGCACTGCTCTCCAGCACACCGACCTCGCGACCGGTGCTGCTCACCGAGGTCGTCTCCTGGAACCTCGGGGGCGCGTTGGTCCTCATCGGGACGCTCGTCGGCCCTGCCCTGCTGGTAAACGTGGGCGGCATCCTGCTGGTGGTCACCCTGGCTCTCGTCGTCACCTCGGTGCGCACGCCCGGCCCCGGCCCTCGGTGGCACCGAATCCTGTTCCTGGCCCTCGTGCTCGTGCTCCTCGTGAGCATCCCGATCGGGCTCGTGCTCTCGAGGACCTCATAGTTGCGCGAGGGTCAGCCCGCGGTCTCCAGGTCCACCACGCAGAGCTCCGGCTCCACGAATGGCCGGAGCCTGCCGGTCAGCGGGCTGCCCATCGACGCCAGGCTCGCCGTGAGGAGCCCGCGGTGGAGGGCGCAGACCTCGGGGTTGTCGCGGGCCACCTCGCGGAACGGGCAGCCGTGCAACGCGATCCGGATGCCGGGACCCGGGTCCTGGAGTTCGCCGGGCCGAAATCCCAGCTCATCGAGCATCTGCACGGTGCGGCGCACGGCCGCGTCAGCCAGGACGGGAGTCTCGTCGGGTGTCGCGGTGGCTGCGAGCTCTCGCCCCCACGCTGCGCCGACACCCTCCGCCCGGGCATCCCGCACGTCAGGCGTGTCGCCGAGGCCAGCGGCAAGTCGTCGCGCCAGCTCCTCGTAGTCGGGCTCGGACCGACCAGGGCGCGTCACGGCATACCCCGTCCTGGGCCGACCGACGGTGTCCGGACGGGAGACTCCACTCACCGCGGTCCGCTCGACGAGGCCGGCACTGCGCAGGGTCTCGAGGTGGAACCGGACCGTCGAGGGGTGCAGGCCGACCTCGGCCGCCAGCTCGTGGGCATCCAGCGAGGAGCCCGTAGACTCGAGGTGAGCCAGGAGCCGCCGTCGCATCGGCGCCGCGAGCACCGCATGGACGTCGGCAGCAGGCGCGACCGGGCGCGGAGTCATACGTCCTGCACCGGCCACCCGGCCACGAGCGGCGTGTCTGCGCCGAGCGCTCCGAGCTTGGCGGCACCCCCGGGGGACCCCAGCGGCTCGGTCTCGCCGGAGAGCACCTCGGTGAAGAACTCCGCGTTGTCGACCGTGAACTCGCCCCACTGGGAGGGCAGGTCGTCCTCGTAGTAGATCGCCTCCACCGGGCAGACGGGCTCACAGGCTCCGCAGTCGACGCACTCGTCGGGGTGGATGTAGAGGGCGCGACTCCCCTCATAGATGCAGTCGACGGGGCACTCCTCGACACAGGCCCGGTCGACGACGTCGATGCAGGGCTGCGCGATCACGTAGGTCATGGCCCTCCCCTCCCGATGGGATTCCGGCCCCTGTCGGGCCGACCAGATAAAGAGTACGGTAATTCCTTAAACACCGTCCAGATGGAAGGTTGGGGGCGACCCGCACGCCATGGCCACCATCGAGCGACCGAGCACCACGTTACCGACCGCGACCGAGCCAGTGCCCTCGCTCGCTCCGCCACCCCGGGCGCCCATTCCCCACGGGAAGCGTGTGGTGGGGTGGCTCACCTCAACAGACCACAAGGTCATCGGCAACCTCTACCTCGTCACCTCGTTCGTGTGGTTCCTCCTCGGCGGCTTCATGGCCTTGTTGATGCGCGCCGAACTGGTCGAGCCCGGGCTGCAGATCGTGGACGACCCCGAGCAGTACAACCAGCTCTTCACGATGCACGGCACGATCATGCTGCTGCTCTTCGCGACCCCCCTGTTCGCCGGGTTCGCCAACGCGATCATGCCGCTGCAGATCGGGGCTCCCGACGTCGCGTTCCCACGGCTGAACATGTTCGCCTACTGGCTCTACGTCTTCGGCGGTCTCATCGCCGCGTCGGGTTTCCTCACCCCTGGCGGCGCGGCGGCATTCGGCTGGACCGGCTACGCGCCCCTGTCCGATGCCGTCCACAGCCCCGGCCTCGGCGGCGACCTCTGGGTGTTCGGGCTGGCGCTCGGAGGCTTCGGCACCATCCTCGGCGCGGTCAACCTCATCACGACGATCCTGTGCATGCGCGCGCCGGGCATGACGATGTTCCGGATGCCGATCTTCACCTGGAACGTGCTGATCACCTCGATCATGGTGCTCATCGCGTTCCCGCCCCTGGCGG
>JBDSVV010000410.1:0-4138 GCA_039927035.1 Ornithinibacter sp.
TCCTTGACCTTCTCGATGGTGCCCCAGGCGCGCTCGTACTGTGCGCGCTTCTTGGACAGGATGAGGCGGCCTTCCTTGTCCTCCTTCTGGAGGACCAGGGCCTCGACCTCGTCGCCGACCTTGACGACCTCGTTGGGGTCGACGTCGTGCTTGATGGAGAGCTCGCGGGAGGGGATGACACCCTCGGTCTTGTAGCCGATGTCGAGCAGGACCTCGTCGCGGTCGACCTTGACGATGATGCCTTCGACGATGTCGCCGTCGTTGAAGTGCTTGATCGTCGCGTCGATGGCGGCGAGGAGGTCTTCCTCAGAGCCGATGTCGTTGATGGCAATCTGAGGGGCGGTCGTCTCGACCGTGCTGGCAGTCATGTAGTAGGAACTCCGATGTGGACAGATGGATGAGGTGGGTTGGTGTGCGCGCACGCGAGAGTCACAGAGGGCACACGAGTGCTGGGTCAGCCTACCCGCGTGGGCCCGCGCACGGCAAAACGGCCGGGATGCCGTGGAGCCGGTGGTGCTCGTGAGCGAGCAGGCAGCGCGGCGGCCGGTCGGAGACGCAGAGGCCCGCACGGCGAACCGCACGTGGTGGGACGCTGAGGCGGAGGACTACTACGCCGAGCACGGCACGTTCCTCGGGGACAGCGACTTCGTCTGGGGACCGGAGGGCTGGACCGAGGCCGAGCTGGGGCTGCTCGACCTCTCCCCCGGGCTCACCGTGCTCGAGATCGGTGCCGGAGCGGCTCAGTGCTCGCGCTGGCTGGCGCGCCACCACGAGGTGTCCGTCGTGGCGAGCGACCTCTCGATCGGCATGTTGCGCACCGGTGCCAGGGTGTCGCGCGGGTCAGCCGGCTCGGTTCCCGCGGTGCCGCTGGTGCAGTGCGACGGGGTGACCCTCCCCTTCGGTGACGGCACGCTCGACCGGGTGTTCACGGCATACGGGGTGATGCCCTTCGTCGCCGACAGCGAAGCAGTGCTGCGCGAGGCGGCCCGGGTGCTGCGACCCGGAGGTCGGTTCGTCTTCTCCACCTCGCACCCCGTGAGATGGGCCTTCCTCGACGACCCCGGTGAGCGCGGGCTCACCGCGACCACGTCGTACTTCGACCGCACGCCCTACGTCGAGAGCACCGGCGAGGTCGTGACCTATGCCGAGCACCACCGCACGATCGGGGACCTCGTGCGACAGGTCGTGGGCGCGGGCCTGGTGCTCACCGACCTCGTCGAGCCGGAGTGGCCCGATCGGAACACCGCGACGTGGGGCGGGTGGTCTCCGCTGCGCGGGGGGCTGCTGCCGGGCACCGCGATCCTCGTGACGCACAAGCCCGGCCGGGTCATCCGGTAGGTCCCGCCCCCGGGTGCCCGCAACGCCCCGTTGGCCGCCAACCCCGACTTACGGTGCGAGAGCCGCCGGGCGTGCCGGTGGCCGGTGCAGGGGCGGACCGCGAGGAGATCGAGATGTCGTCGGACATCGAGACGGGCAGGATCAACCCCGGAGATCCCCGGGCGGCTCGATCGCCTGCCTGGGGCCAAGTGGACACGATCGGTCGAAAGAAGCTCTTCGGCGCCCGCTTCCTCACCGGTGCCGGCATCGGCGGGGAGTATGCCGCGATCACCTCCGCGATTGACGAGCTGATCCCGAAGGACTACCGCGGCCGGGTCGACATCGCGATCAACGGTTCCTTCTGGGTGGGCGCAGCCGCGGGGGTCGCTGCTGACGCTTCCGCTGCTCAACCCGACGGTGATCGATCCGGCATCCGGTTGGCGGTTCGCCTTCGGGATCGGCGCGATCCTCGCCCTGGGCATCTTCGTCGTGCGGCGGCACGTACCCGAGAGCCCCCGGTGGCTGTTCGTCCACGGTCGCGATGAGGAGGGTGAGTCGGTGGCGGGGCGCAGGGTCATCGAGAAGACTCGCTCACCACCTTCTTCGACGTCAAGCAGACCGGTGGGTATCTCGCAATCTTTGCCGCGAGCACCTTCATCGGGGCGCTTGCGCTGAGCAAGCTCTTCGACACCGTCGGTTGGGTCGAGATGATGAGCGACACCTACCTGGTCTCCGGTGTGCTGCTCGCTGTGGCCGGCGTGGTGCTGGGGGGCCTGAACGCCGCGACGCTGACCGCCTTTGGAGTGGTGATCTCCTTCTTCACCTCCTCGGGCGCCAGCGCGGCCTACCTGACCGCGAGGCGAGGTCTTCCCGTTGGAGACCCGGGCCCCGTGCATCGCGTCCGTCTCCGCGGTCGGCACCGCCACGGGTGGCATCAGCGGGCCGCTGCCCGTCGACGACACCGAAGACGGTGACGACGACTCCGACAGCGAGGGCAGCTCGGGCGGGCGGAGCCCCGCGCCCACGTCCATCTGAAGAGGGGCCCGTGAAGGGAGAACGTGTGACTGGCCCCTGGATGCCGGAGGCCCGGCACCTCACCGGGGCCGGGCCTCCGCCGCTGTGATGCGGATCAGGCTCGCTGGGGCGAACGGCCGTCCTTCTCCAGGCTCACCCGGCGAGCAGGGGCCGAGTCGATCGGCCGCTTCCACAGGATCAACCAGGCGCCCACGAGCACGAGCAGCACCCCGAGCGCCAGACCGACGAGGGTCAGCCAGTTGTCGATGAAGGACAGCAGTGACGCCTTGGCGCCCCATTCCTCCGCGTTCTTCTTGACCGTGGCCTCGTCGAAGCCGATCGTGCCCACGGTCCTCGCGACCGGGGAGTACCCGGGCGCCTCGAGCACCTTGTTGACCTGTTCGTCGCCCTTGATCAGCACGCCGGTGACCGGCTCGACCCACAGGGTGCGCGTGTTGCCATACATCTGCGTCGCGGTCACGTTACCCGTGGCCCCGTCCTTGAAGAGGCTCGCCGGGGCCGGCGCCGAACCCACCGCCTCGGGAGCGATGGTCTGCTTGAAGACGTAGACCTTCGTCCCGAACAGCTCCTCCTCGCCCTGGAACTCGATCGGCTCGGCCCGCTTGAGGTCGCCGTCCCACCAGTCGTAGCTCTTCTGCTCGACTCCGAACGGGAACTTGAACACGAGCCCCTGGTGCTGGATCGGCTCCTGGCTGGTCGGATCGTCCAGGTTGCCCGTGGAGACGAAGTCGCCGCAGCAGTTGGTCGACAGTCCCGTACGACGATCGAGTGAGACTCCCGCGTTGCTGTAGGAGAGGTCGACCAGTTCACCGTTGTTCTCCGCCTGCGACTTCACGGTGGTCTGCCAGAAGGCGTCCGTGTCTTCCAGCCCAGCCTCCTTCACCACGCCGGGGATGCCCACGACATGACGGGTGCTGATGACCTTGACACCCACCAGCTTGTCGATCGTCCCTTTGCCATCAACCACGTGTGGCCACAGGACGGCAACGTTCTCGCCCTGGGAGACAGACGTCGAATCCTGGTCCAGCGGCACAATGGCCAGGCTGTTGAAGATGTAGGGCTTGGCGAGGAAGCCAAAGCCGATGAAGAGTGCACCCAGCACTACCAGGATGCCGCCGAATACGCGACGCATGTGTGTTCCTTCCACGGTGAAGTCGCCGAAGCGTACCAGCGAGTAGGCTTTAGTGCCCGGGACTCGCCGCAAGGTAGGATTCCACCGCGTCAAACCACCCCCTCCGGAGATCAGGATCACGCGTGGCGTCTCACGACCCCCTCACCACCGAGGACCCTGGCGCTGTCGAGGATGACGGGGACGAGCAACTCGACACTCGGCGCGCGGTTGGAGGTCTGGTCGGGCAGGACCACTGGCTGGTGAGAGACCCCATCCGGACCGGCTTCCTCGTCATCCTGTTCATCTCCTTGGGTGTTCGTTTCAACATCCTCAGGGACAACTACTTCATCACCGACGACTTCATGCTGTTCTCTCGCGCCGTCGAGGCACCTCTGGGCTGGGACTATCTCGGACGGGTGCACACCGGTCACTTCGAGCCCGTGGGCTTCGCCGTCATGTGGCTGCTAGCGCACCTTGCCCCGTGGTCATGGGGTGCTTGTGTCGGCGTGATGATGGGTGGCCTGGCCCTCGTCTTCACCCTCGTGTGGCGGCTTCTGATCGAGGTGTTCGGGCGACGTCGGATGATCCTTGTGCCGTTCGCACTGTTCTGTTTCAGCCCTTTGATCCTGCCGGCCACGACATGGCTGTCAGCGGCGATCATCTGGATCCCCCTCA
>JBDSVV010000411.1:0-5995 GCA_039927035.1 Ornithinibacter sp.
ACAAGGACCGAGAGTGACGAGTTCGCCTACAGCAGAATCATATTCAACTCATCCGACCCTCCATTCTCACGGGCCTCACCAGGTGACCCTCGCCCGGAACGGGGCGCGACGTCACACCTGGTGGCCGGTCGGCGAGGTCAGCCGTGCAGCCGCCACCCGCGTTGTTCCAGTCCCTCGGAGAGGGCAGTCGCCGACGCCGGCACGACGTCGACCTCGGCCAGGCCGAAAGGCTGTCCGAGCCCGTGGTCGAGGTGGAACTCCTCGACGTTGGCCCCGATCGAGCCGATGTCCGCGAAGAGGCGGCCCAGCTGGCCCGCCTCGTCGGGGATCAGCACCCGCACGGTCGTGTATGCCGTGGGCGCGGCCCCGTGCTTCCCCGGGAGGCGGGCGTGGCCGGCATTGCCCGCCGCGATCACTCGCGCCAAGGTTCCGCGGGCCCCCGGGGCATCGACTGACTCATCAAGTGCCGCGAGCGCTCCGATCACTCCCTCCAGGTCCTCTGCCAAGGCGGCGAGCACGTCCCGCACCGCGCCCGCGTTGCCCGCGAGGATCTGGGTCCACAGGTGGGGGTCGCTGGCAGCGATGCGGGTGACGTCGCGTAGGCCCTGCCCGGCGAGCGCCACGGCATCCTCGTCCAGCTCCTCGAGCCGCGCCGCGACGAGACTCGCTGCCAGTTGGGGCACGTGGGACACGGCGGCGACCGCCGCGTCGTGGGCTTCCGGGGGGAGCACCCGCACGGCCGACCCGACCGAGCGCGCCACCGACGACACGACCTCCACCACCTCGGGGTCGGTCTCGACCGTCGGGCTGATCACCCAGGCACGCCCGTCGAAGAGGTCGTGCCGCCCCGAGACTGCCCCGGAGCGCTCACGACCGGCCATCGGGTGCGAGCCGCAGTACCGCGACAGGTCAGACCTGCGGGCGCGCAGCCCGGCGACGACGGCGCCCTTGACGGATGCCACGTCGGTGACCGCAGCACCTGGCCAGCGCTCCAGGGCGTCGGCCACGCAGGATGCCGTGACGTCCGGTGGCGTCGCCACCACGACGAGGTCGGGGTCCGGGTCCTCCTCCCGGCGCAGCTGTCCGGCGCCGAGGTCACGGGCCAGCGCCGCGTGCGTGAGCATGGCGTCCTCGAGGGTCACCGGGTCGCCGAGTCGGGTCAGCGCCAGACCCAGGCTCGTGCCGATCAGCCCGGTGCCGACGACGTGGACTCGCGTCACAGACCGCCCGCCTTGTACAGGGCCGCGACCTCCGAAGTGCTGAGCGAGCGCCACTTCCCAGGTTTGGTGTCGCCCATCCGGATCGGACCGACCTGGGTTCGCACCAACGAGAGCACGGGGTGGCCGACCTCGGCAAGCATCCGCCGCACGATGTGCTTGCGACCCTCGTGCAGGACGACCTCGACGATGGCCTTGCCTGGCTGGGAGTCCACGACCTTGAAGGAGTCCACTTTCACCGGGCCGTCCTCGAGCTGCACACCGGCCCGCAAGGTGCGCCCGAGGTCTCGCGGAACGGGGCCATGGATCTGGGCGAGGTAGGTCTTCAGCACGCCGTAGCGAGGGTGCTGGAGGCGGTGCGCGAGCTCCCCGTCGTTGGTGAGCAGCAACAGTCCCTCGGTGTCGGAGTCGAGGCGACCGACGTGGAAGAGGCGTTCCTTGCGGTCCCCGAGGTAGCTGCCGATGTCGATCCGGCCGAGGTCATCGCTCATCGAGGTGACCACGTTGAGCGGCTTGTTGAACGCGAGGTAGACCCGCGACTCGTCGAGCTGGACGCGCTCACCGTCGACGTGAACGATCTGCGTGGGCTTGATCCGGACACCGAGCTCGGTCACGACCTGACCGTCGACGTCGACCCGACCCTGGCTGATGAGGTTCTCGCAGACCCGCCTCGATCCGACCCCTGCGGCGGCGAGCAGCTTCTGCAGGCGCACCCCGTCGGGGTCGTGAACGTCGACCTTCGGCCTTGTCGGCCACTGCGGGGCGGCCGTCGGCTGGCTGGGTCGGGTCGACCCCGACCCGCCCCGCGGCTGCTTGCCCTTGCGGGCCCCGCTCTCGGTGGACCCTCGCCCGGCTGGGCCCCCTGACCGGGCACCTTTGCCCCGGCTCGATGGTGCTGCTCCACGGTTCTTCGGCGGCGTCATGCGCGGCCTCCTTCGGCGATCTCGTCGAGCACGTCGACTTCGGGCAGGTACGGGGCGAGGGCGGGGAGGTCGTCGATGCCCTGGACCCCGAGCCTCTCCAGGAAGTAGGAGGTCGTGCCGTAGAGGATCGCGGTGGAGTCCTCGTCGTGGCCGACCTCCTCGATCAGGCCACGGGAGAGGAGGGTGCGGATCACGCCGTCGACGTTCACGCCGCGCACGGCGGCCACCCTCCCCCGGGACACGGGCTGGCGGTAGGCGATCACGGCGAGGGTCTCCAGCGATGCCTGCGTCAGGCGTGCCTGCTGCCCGTCGAGAACGAAGCGCTCCACCACCGGGGCGTACTCGTGCCGGCTGTAGATCCGCCACCCTCCCCCGACCTCCCGCAGGGTGAAGCCCCGCTGCTGCGCGGCATACCCCTGCACCAGATCAGCCAGCGCTGCAGCCACGTCGGCCTCCGGCTGCTCCAGGACCGAGGCCAGCGCGCGGGTCGGCACCGGCTCGTCGACGACCATGAGCACCGCCTCGATGGCCGCGGTGATCCCACCGGGGAAGTCTGCGACGTCGAAGGCCAGCTGCGAGTCCTTTGGTGGTGCCTCCAGCGCCTCCTTCTCGATCGGCTCACTCATCGGGGCTCTCCTCCGGCACGGGGTGGGACATGGTGGTCTCGGGCGGGTCGGTCGACGGCGGCAGGTCATCGTCGAACTCGTCGTCGACGTCGATCTCGCCCTGCTCTGGCCCGGTCCACCGCACGGTCAGCTCAGCGAGCGCCTCGGCCTGCTCGAAGGCGATCGAGCCGTCACGAAAGAGTTCGAGGAGCGCGAGGAAGCGGGCCACGACGACGAGCGTGGAGTCGGCATCGGCGACCAGGGCGCGGAAGGAGGCCACCCGCTCGCGACGCAGCCGGGCACCGATCAGCCCCGCCTGCTCCCGCACGCTCACGGCGGGCGCATGCAGGTGGTCCAGGCCCACCAGCTCGGGAGACCTGGGCATGAGCGCGCGAGCAGCCACCATCGCCAGCTGGTGCGGCGTCACCGTCATGACCAGCTCGGGGAGCAACGCAGCGAACTGGGGCTCCAGGCCCACGGTGCGCGGGTGCATCCGACCGGCCGTGGCCATCCGGTCGCCGAACGTGTGGGCGATGTCCTTGAACGCGCGGTACTGCAACAGTCGGGCGAAGAGGATGTCGCGAGCCTCGATCAGGGCCAGGTCGTCCTCGTCCTCGGGCCCGGACTGCGGAAGCAGGCGAGCGGCCTTGAGGTCCAGCAGCGTCGCCGCCACGAGAAGGAACTCCGAGGCCTGGGACAGGTCCCACCCGGCAGGAGTCTCGCGGGCTGTGCGGATGTGGGCGATGAACTCGTCGGTCACGCTCGCCAGGGAGATCTCGGTGATGTCGAGCTTGTGCTTGCTGATCAGCCCCAGGAGCAGCTCGAAGGGACCCGAGAAGACGTCGAGGTGCACCTCGAAGGCCGTTGCCGCGGTGCGCCGCGTCAGGACCCCGCCCGGGACCGCCGTGGGGTCGGCTCGGGGTGAGGCGGCGGGGGGCGCCGAGCCCCCTGCCACGCGGGGGGCCTGGGTCATCGGGTCAGGCCGCCCCACCGCGCGCGATGAGCTCTCGCGCGAGCTGACGGTAGGCGTCAGCGCCCTTGTGGCTGCCGTCGTAGGTGGTGATCGGCTCGGCGGCGAGGCTCGCGTCGGGGAACTTCACCGATCGGGAGATGACGGTGTGGAACACGCGGTCGTCGAAGTGCTCCACCACGCTCGCCACGACCTCGCGAGAGTGCAGGGTGCGTCCGTCGTACATCGTGGCGAGGATGCCGTCGACCTGCAGGCGCGGGTTGAGCCGGTCGGTGATCTTCTCGATGGTCTCGACGAGCAGGGCCACCCCGCGCATGGCGAAGAACTCGCACTCCAGCGGGATGATGACGCCGTGGGCCGCCGTGAGCGCGTTGACGGTGAGCAGCCCGAGGGAGGGCTGACAGTCGATGAGGATGACGTCGTAGTCGTCCAGCACCGGCCGGAGCACGCGGGCCAGGATCTGCTCACGGGCCACCTCACCGACGAGCTGCACCTCTGCCGCGGACAGGTCGATGTTGGCAGGGAGGACGTCGAGGTTCTCGAACCGGGTGTGCGCGATGACATCGCGCACGTCGTGGCCCCGCTCGACCAGCAGGTTGTAGATCGTGATGTCGAGCTCGTTGGCGGAGATGCCGAGACCGACGGAGAGGGCGCCCTGGGGGTCGAAGTCGACGAGCAGCACCCGGCGCCCGACCTCCGCGAGCGCAGCCCCGAGGTTGATGGTCGTCGTCGTCTTGCCGACGCCGCCCTTCTGGTTGCACATCGCGATGATGCGCGCCGGGCCGTGCGCGGCCAGCGGTTGCGGTTCGGGGAACTTCGGGAGCTGTCGCCCCGTGGGGCCCACCTGTCCGTCGATGCGGATCTGCAACGCCGCGTCGGAATCCACGCTCTCTCTCCCCGGTGCCGCTCGTGCTCGTCGGTCAGCCTCGCGCTGATCGGGACAGACCCTATCAGCGTGCCCGGGGGTGGCTCTGGGCATAGACCTCGCGAAGTCGCTGCACCGTGACCAACGTGTAGATCTGGGTCGTCGTGACCGAGGCGTGACCCAGCAACTCCTGCACCACCCGCACGTCCGCTCCGCCCTCCAGGAGGTGGGTGGCGAAAGAATGGCGAAGCGTGTGCGGCGAGAGATGGCCGCTGAGGTCGGCCCGCTCGGCGCTGGCCCGCAGGATGCTCCACGCGCTCTGGCGGGAGAGCCGGGAGCCCCGGGTGTTCAGGAAGATCGCTGGGGTGCCCATTCCGCGTGCTGCCATGGCGGGGCGACCCCGGACCAGCCAGCTCGACAGGGCCGCCGCGGCATACGAACCGAGTGGGACGATCCGTTCCTTGCCGCCCTTGCCCCGGAGCCGGACCACGCCCTCGTCCGGGTCTACGTCATCGACATCCAGGCCGACGGCCTCGGAGATGCGGGCGCCGGTGCCGTAGAGCATCTCGAGTAGTGCGCGATCGCGCAGCGAGGCAGGAGTGTCACCGACGGAGGCTGCCTCGAGGAGCCGCTCCACCTCCGCCACCCCGATGGCCTTGGGGAGGCGGCCGGGTGGGGCCGGGGGGCTGACATCGCGGGCCGGGTCGACCTCGAGGTCACCCTCCAGCGCCAGAAACCGGTGCAGTCCACGCACCGCGACCAGGGTGCGCGCCGCCGAGCTCGCGGCCAGGGCTCGGTGGGTGGCGTTCCCCTCACGCAGACCGGCCAGGAACGAGCTGACGTGGCCCTCTCGCACGTCGGCCGGGCGGGCGATCCCCTCCCCCGCCAGGAATGCCGTCCAGCGGCCCAGGTCGCGCCGGTAGGCAGCCAACGTGTTGGCAGACACGCCTCGCTCGACGTCGAGGTGGGTGAGCCATGCGCCGACGGCCCGCTCCACGGGGGTGGGTCGGGCCGTCGGCGGGGTGGCGTCCTGACTCAGGACAGGGCCTCCGCGAGGTCGACGCTCTCCATGTCGAAGGCCTCGGCGACGGGCGCGCACGTGATGTGGCCGTCGTGGGTGTTGAGCCCGAGGGCCAACGGGTCATCGGCCCGCATGGCGTCCTTCCACCCCTGGTCTGCCAGCTTCGTCGCGTAGGACAGGGTCGCGTTGGTCAGCGCCCAGGTGGAGGTGTGGGGCACGGCACCGGGCATATTGGCCACGCAGTAGTAGACCGAGTCATGCACCTCGAAGGTCGGGTCGGCGTGCGTCGTCGGGCGTGAGTTCTCGAAGCACCCGCCCTGGTCGATCGCGACGTCGACGAGCACGGAGCCGGGCTTCATCTGGGCGACCATGTCGTCGGTGACGAGCTTGGGCG
>JBDSVV010000412.1:0-3044 GCA_039927035.1 Ornithinibacter sp.
CCGTCGTCATCGGGTCGAACAACTCTGCGTTCGACATCTGCGGTGCGCTGTGGGAGAAGGGCGCCGACGTCACCATGGTGCAGCGGTCCTCGACGCACATCGTGCGCTCCGACTCGCTGATGGAGATAGGACTCGGGGCGCTCTACTCCGAAGAGGCCGTCGCGTCCGGGATGACGACCGAGAAGGCGGACCTGGTCTTCGCCTCCCTGCCCTACCGGATCATGCACCAGTTCCAGATCCCGCTCTACGACCAGATGCGCGAGCGTGACCAGGACTTCTACGACCGCCTCGAGCAGGCCGGTTTCGACCACGACTGGGGCGACGACGGGTCTGGGTTGTTCATGAAGTACCTGCGCCGAGGGTCCGGCTACTACATCGACGTTGGCGCGGCCGACCTGGTCGCCGACGGTGAGGTCAGGCTCGTCGGGGGTCAGGTCAAGGAGCTCACCGAGCGCTCGGTCATCCTCGAGGACGGCACCGAGCTGGCTGCCGACCTCGTCGTCTACGCCACCGGCTACGGCTCGATGAACGGCTGGGCCGCCGACCTGATCTCACGGGAGGTCGCCGACAAGGTCGGCAAGGTCTGGGGCCTCGGCTCCGACACGACCTACGACCCCGGGCCGTGGGAGGGCGAGCAGCGCAACATGTGGAAGCCGACGCAGCAGGAGGCGCTGTGGTTCCACGGGGGCAACCTGCACCAGTCCCGGCACTACTCCCTCTACCTCGCGCTGCAGCTCAAGGCACGAGCGGAGGGCATGGATACCCCCGTCTACGGCCTCCCGGAGGTGCACCACACATCCTGATCGCCTGCTAGTGCTGGGCCGCTCGCTCGCGAGCCGCCTCGATCATCCGGCGAGCCTCCGCGGCATCACCGAGGTGGCTGATCCGCACCCACTTGTCGGGCTCGAGGTCCTTGTAGTGCTCGAAGAAGTGCCGGACCTGGTCGATGGTGATCGAGGGCATGTCGGTGTAGTCGGTGATCGTGTCGTAGCGACGGCTCACGTGGTGGCTCGGGACGGCCAGCACCTTCTCATCCTGCCCGGCGTCGTCCTCCATCACCAGCACGCCGACCGGGCGTGTGTTGATCACGGCACCCGGCACGATCACCCTGGTGTTGCAGACCAGCACGTCGATGGGGTCACCGTCCTCGGAGAGCGTGTGTGGAACGAAGCCGTAGTTCCCGGGGTACCTCATCGGCGTGTAGAGGAACCGGTCGACGAACAACGTCCCAGACGCCTTGTCGAGCTCGTACTTGATGGGTTCGCCTCCGACCGATACCTCGATGATGACGTTCACGTCGTTGGGTGGGTCGATGCCGACTGGGATCTCTTCGATGCGCACATGGTCACGGTAGACCGTGCCCTGGTGCGTGCTGACCAGCCCAGAGGTCCGCGCCCCCGGGCGAAGCAGCCGGGCGCCAGGTCGCCTCCGCCTGGACTACTGCGCCTGTTCCCTCGGCCTGACTCTGTCGAGGACGACCTCGTACCGCGCCCGTCCCTGCCTAGCCGGCCGACCTCCCGCGGCGTTCGGGGAGGCACCCCGCGCGTCCACCGAAGCCATCAAGGGCAATCAACGCTCAGCCACACCCAGCCCTCCCGGGCGACCCAAGAACTTACGGATCGAGGCTTGGCCCGGATCCACGGTTCGGTCCCTGATGTCGCGTCGGTCGGTGTGATCGAGCGGGTGCGGGGCTCGGGCCCTGGTGAGGGCAGGCCGGTCCTGCCGGTCTGCCGGCTTCTCCGAGGTGCTGGTCGTCGGTGCGGGGTTGGCGGTCAGCAGCGGAGCGGAATCGCCTGGATCCTGGTGAGCGCTTGTTCGATGGCGTGGGCCCAGGGCCAGGACGCGGGTAGTCATTCGTGTCGGCGCCGTCCGCTGCGCACGAGCCGGCCGGGGATGGTGAAAACCCGCCGTTGCGGGGTGGCCGCCGTGACGTTCGCGAGTTCGTGTCCGGCGAAGCGGGCGACCGCTCGTCCGAGGTTGTGGACGACGTCGAAGCGAGCCGGGCGGCGTTAGCCATGAACTTCCCGACGGAACAGGCGCGAGACCTGCACTCTTGAGCTCGGCGATCCGCTGCTCGACGACCGCGTGCCAGCCGCGATCGGCGCCCGCGTCGAGCCTGTCTAGGGCCGGTTAGCAGCGCACGCGTGGTAGTCCCAGGTCGTGAACAACGCCAATGGCTCCCGGGGGTGGGTCGAACCCCCGCACGATCAGTCGCTCGGATATCGCATCCTGGCCGGTGAACGCGTGTAGGTGGTCTCCGCGACATGCGCCGGACACCTCCGGGGAGGGCAGTCAGTATGGGATCGGCGCCCACGGGCCTCGTCGATGGCGTCGATCGCGGCCCGGATCTTCTTGTCCTGCCTGGGGCCACGGAGAACTCGACCCCGAGCTTGACCGCCGTGCCGCGGACGGCGCGGCTGTAGAGGCGATGTCTGCGCAGACGGTTAGCTGCCTGGTGCCGCCGGCGATGCGGACCCGGCTCACGGTCTCGGTCAGGAAGGACTTCGCGCCCCGGGCCGCGCCAGCGGACCCGCCGGGCAGGCGGCTGAAAGGCAGTCCCGGCGACTTCTTGGTCCCTGTATGCCAAAGAAAACTCGCGGGGGGTTCACAGCTGGGTTGGCGGACCGCATGGTCGAGCAGGGGGGTCACCACGTTGACGTTGGAGGACAAGCGAAAGAACGGGCAGATCCAGTCCCTGATGCACTGGATCAACCCGCTGCTTCGCGGTCCGCGCGGGCCTCCTCGAAGTCGAGCCCGGTCGCGGCTCGGACCCGGTCCATCACCTCCATGGTCCCAACCGTGTCGGCCCACGGCCGAATCGGCGACCCGGTCTCACCCGCCACCACCCGCCGCGCGACCTCGGCGGCTTCGAAGTGCAGTGCGTCGTGCTCCACCATCGGTTCCACCCACGACAGCGACGGCCCGCAACGCTGGTGCAGGGTCATCGGGCCCGGGAGGTAGAACCGGGTCCCGAGGTCGATCCGACCCTCGGTGCCGATGACGCTCGCCGTCGTCGCGCTGTCGGCGAGGATCGTCGTGTGCAG
>JBDSVV010000413.1:0-4568 GCA_039927035.1 Ornithinibacter sp.
GCGCACGAACGCCGGGCCCTTGCCGGGCTTGACGTGCTGGAACTCGATGACGGTCCAGAGCTGGCGATCGATGTTGAGGACGAGGCCGTTCTTGAGGTCGTTGGTCGATGCCACGTGCGGGACTCCAGTTTCACTGATTCGGTATGCCGCGGGCCCGGCTGAGGGGCGCGCGTCACCCCCGTCAAGGGGTCGGGCTCGCGTCGAAGTCTAGCGCGACCACGGCCGCCGGCCGCGCGCTCGCGGTCTCGCCGCGCCTTCGGCACCGATCGTGAGGTTCGCCGCGCACCGCTCGCGCGCCCAGCAGAGGTTCGTTGGGGCGCGGAAGGGTCAGCGGGGGGCGAGTGCGGCGTAGGCCGCGCGAAGGAGATCCTCGCCAGGGCCCTCCAGCCGCACGGGCCGCCCGATGTCCTCCAGGACGATGAAGCGCAGCAGCGCCCCTCGGCTCTTCTTGTCGCGGCGCATCGCGGCCAGCAGGTCCTCCCACCGGTCCTGTCGGTATGCCGTGGGGAGACCGAGGGCGGTGAGCACTCCTCGTTGCCGCTCGACGACGGCGCGCTCGAGGTGCCCGGAGCGCCATCCGAGCTCAGCGGCATACGTCATGCCGATGGCGACGGCCTCGCCGTGCCGGCGCCGGTAGCCCTCGACCTGCTCCACCGCGTGTCCCAGGGTGTGCCCGTAGTTGAGGATCTCGCGCAGCCACGACTCGGTGAGGTCCTGCGCGACGACCTCCGCCTTGACCACGATCGCGCGCTCGACCAGCTCGCGAAGGTGCGGCCCGTCCCAGCGCGTCGCACCTACGGGGTCACCCTCCACGAGGTCGAGGATCACGGGGTCGGCGATGAACCCCGCCTTGACCACCTCGGCGAGCCCGGCAACGAGGTCGGCGCGCGGCAGGGTGCGCAGCGCGTCGAGGTCGCAGAGCACCCCGGCCGGCTCGTGGAACGCCCCCACGAGGTTCTTGCCCTGCGCCGTGTTGATCCCGGTCTTGCCACCGACTGCCGCGTCGACCATGGCGAGCAGCGTGGTGGGCACGTGCACCACCGCGACGCCGCGCAGCCACGTCGCCGCGACGAAGCCTGCCAGGTCGGTGACAGTGCCCCCGCCGACGGAGACGACGGCATCGGAGCGGGTGAAGCCCTCCTGCCCGAGCGTGGCCCAGAGCGATGCGGCCACCTCGGCGGTCTTGGCGACCTCGTTGTCGGGCACCGCGGCCTCGTGCACGGTGAGACCGCTTGCACGCAGCTGCGAGACCACCGGCTCGGCGAGGTGGGCGAGGGGCTCGGGTCGCACCACGAGCACCTGGCGCACGCCCTGGCCCAGCAGGTCGGTGACGCGGCCGGCGACACCGTGGCCGACGACGACCTCGTAGGAGTCGCCGACCCCGATCACGGACGGTGACCGGCTCACCGCTCCCCCAGCAGCGCGGCCACCTCGGCAGCCACGTCCCCCGGTGCCCGCCCGGCCGTGTCGACACGGTGAGCGCTGACCCGCTCGTAGATCGGGCGGCGGTCTGCCATGAGCCGCACCCACGAGGACCGGGGGTTGACCGCGAGCAACGGCCTGCTGGTGTCGAACCCGACGCGCTTGGCCGCGTCGGCGATGCCCACGTCGAGGAAGACCACGACGTGCCCCGCGAGAAGGACCTCGGTCGTGGGGTCGACCGGGGCACCGCCGCCCAGAGCCAGCACCCCCGGCTCCTCCGCCAGGGCTCGAGCCACCTCGGCACTCTCCAGGTCGCGGAACGCCCCCTCGCCGTCCTCGACGAAGATGTCGGCGATCGAGCGCCCCTGCGCCCGCTCGATGGCCTGGTCGGTGTCGTGCAACGGCACGCCGAGGAGGCCCGCGAGAGCCTGCCCGACGGTGGTCTTGCCCGAGCCGGGCGGCCCGACGATCACCACGCGCGGCATCAGGCCTCCCAGGTGCGCATGGAGGTCGGGATCGACGCGATGTATGCCGCGTGGTTGCGTGCCGTCTCGGCCACCGAGTCGCCGCCGAACTTCTCCAACGCCGCCTCGGCGAGGACGAGCGCGACCATGGCCTCCGCGACGACGCCGGCAGCGGGGACTGCGCACACGTCGGAGCGCTGGTGGATCGCCTTGGCCGGCTCGTCGGAGGCCACGTCGACGGTGTCGAGTGCCCGGGGCACGGTGGAGATCGGCTTCATGGCCGCACGCACGCGCAGCAGTCCGCCCACCGACATCCCACCCTCGGTGCCACCGGCCCGGCCGGTGCGACGGCGGATGACCCCGTCGGCGCCGCGCTCCATCTCGTCGTGGGCCTGCGACCCGCGGCGTCTGGCGGTGGCGAACCCGTCGCCGACCTCGACGCCCTTGATCGCCTGGATGCCCATCAGCGCGGCGGCGAGCCGGGCGTCGAGTCGTCTGTCCCAGTGCACGTGTGAGCCGAGACCCGGGGGCAAGCCGGTGACCACCACCTCGACCACACCCCCGAGCGTGTCCCCGTCCTTGTGGGCGGCATCGACCTCGGCGACCATCGCGGCGGACCCGATCCGGTCGAAGGCCCGCACGGGGTCGGCGTCCAGCGCCTCGACGTCGTCTGCGGTCGGCAGTGCCGCATCCTCGGGCACCGTGGCACCACCGATGGCGACGGTGTGTGAGACCAGTCGGATGCCGTAGGCCTGCTCCAGGAACCGGGCGGCCACCTCGCCGAGCGCGACCCGGGCGGCGGTCTCGCGCGCCGAGGCGCGCTCCAGCACGGGGCGGGCGTCGTCGAACGCGTACTTCTGCATACCGACGAGGTCTGCGTGGCCCGGGCGCGGGCGGGTGAGCGGCCGGTTGCGGGCGATCTCCTTCTCCGCATTCACGTCGTCGGCGGCAGCCAGGTCGGCGGGGGCCACGGGGTCCGGGCTCATCACCGTGCGCCACTTGGGCCACTCCGAGTTGCCCACCCGGATCGCGATCGGCGAGCCGAGGGTGAGCCCGTGGCGCACCCCACCGAGGAACTCGACCTCGTCCTGCTCGAACTTCATCCGGGCGCCGCGGCCGTAACCCAGGCGTCGCCTCGCGAGGGCCGCCGCCAGGTCGCGCGAGGTGACCTCCACCCCGGCCGGCAGCCCGTCGATCGTCGCGACCAGTGCGGGCCCGTGCGACTCCCCCGCGGTCAACCAGCGCAGCATGCCCCGAATCCTCGCACGGGGGTTCAGCCCGCCACGAGGGAGGTCAGGATCCGGGACGTCGCGGCGATGGCCACCCAGGCACCGAGGCACATGGCCGGTCCGTAGGCGATGGAGGTGCGCAGCCCCACCCGGCCCAGGATGAGCAACGAGATGGCCGCGACCCCGCCGACGAGGAAGCCGGCCAGCAGCCCGACGACTGCGTGGTCGAACCCGAGCCAGCCGAGGAGTGCGCCGATCAGCGGTGCCAGCCGGATGTCCCCGCCGCCGACGCCGCCTCCGGGCAGCAGCCCGAGCACGAGGTAGGCCGCGCCGACGACGGCGCCCCCGACCAGGGCGCCGACCCACCGCGTCGAGCCGTCGGCGATCGTCGCGACCACCAGGAGCCCCACCTCGGCAGCCGCGGTCGGCACGACGAGCCCCACCGGCAGGCGGTGCACGTCGAGGTCGATCCAGATGAGCCCCACGGTGAGCCAGGCGAAGAGCAGGTATGCCGGGAGAGCCGCCCCGTGCGCCAGGTCACCGACCGCCCAGGTCGCCACGGCCGCCAGTGCCCCGGTGGCGATCCCGGGCCACCAGTTCCGTCCCGGGGCGTGGTCGGCCTCGTCCTCGAGGATCCGGTACCCACCCGTCGAGAGTTCGCGCCCGGTGAGGTGCCCCACCCCGCCCATCACCACGGCGATGACCCCGAGGACCCACCACGCGAGGCTCACGAGCCTGCGCCCAGGGCCGCGACACCCGCCGCGCGCATGACGTCCACCGGTGGTTGCTGCCCGGTGAACAGGCGGAACTGCTCGGCTGCTTGCTCCACGAGCATGTCCAGCCCGGAGACGACCGTCATCCCGGCACCGAGCGCCGCCGTGGCCAGCGGAGTCGGCCACCCGGCGTACACCACGTCCAGGAGCAGGCCGGAGTGCGATGCGGGCACCGTGGCGGCCACCTCCTCACCCGCGGCGGCCGGAACCGTGGAGACGACGACGTCATCTCTCGTGGTGGTCCACGGACCGATCGCCGCGACCGACCCCGAGCCGATGCCGATACCCAGACCCAGCGCCCAGGCCAGCAGGTCGGTGGCACGACCGGTGTCGCGAGCGCGCACCGTGAGCACCTGCACGCCGAGCTCGGCGAGCGCAAGCACACTCGAGCGTGCCGTGGCGCCGGCGCCCATGACCAGCGCTCGCCGGGGGACGTCGCGCAGGTGCGGGCGCAGCGCGGCGAGGATCCCGTGCACGTCGGTGTTGGTGGCGTCCCACCCACCGTCCGCGCGGCGCACGAGCGTGTTCGCGGCTCCGGCGCGGCGCGCGACGTCATCGACCTCGGCCGCGACCTCGAGGGCGACCTCCTTCAGAGGCATCGTCAGCGAGAGCCCTCGCCACTGCTCGTCCAGGCCCGCGACGAAGCCCGACAGTGCGGGCGCCTGCACCTCGTGCGCCTC
>JBDSVV010000414.1:0-2806 GCA_039927035.1 Ornithinibacter sp.
GCGGGACCGTCTGAGCGACGCCGCCACCCTCGGTATGCTGGGGCGCCCCAGCCGGGATGGTGGAATGGCAGACACGGAGCACTCAAAATGCTTTGCCCGCAAGGGCGTGCGGGTTCAAGTCCCGCTCCCGGCACATGACCGATAGCGCACCCGCCCGCAAGCGCGTCCTCGTCGCCGAGGACGAGGCCATCATCCGGATCGACCTTGCCGAGATGCTCGGCGAGGCCGGCTACGACGTCGTCGGGCAGGCGGGCGACGGTGAACAGGCGGTCGAGCTCACCCGCACGCTGCGCCCCGACATCGTCATCATGGACGTGAAGATGCCTGTGATGGACGGCATCACCGCGGCCGAGGCCATCGGCAAGGAGCGGATCTGCCCCGTCGTCATGCTCACCGCGTTCAGCCAGACCGAGCTCGTCGAGCGGGCCCGCGATGCCGGGGTGATGGCCTACGTCGTCAAGCCGTTCACCGCAGGCGACGTGACACCCGCACTGGACATCGCCCTGTCCCGGTGGGCTGAGCTCACCCAGTTGGAGTCCGAGGTCGCTGACCTGGGGGAGCGCCTCGAGACGCGCAAGGCCGTGGACCGCGCCAAGGGGGTTTTGATGACCAAGCTGAAGGTCAGCGAGGCCGAGGCGTTCCGTTGGCTGCAGAAGACCGCGATGGACCGGCGGATGGGCATGCGCGAGGTCTCGGAGGCAGTCGTGGCGGGGATGGAGAAGGCCTGACCCACCTGGGTCGAGATTCAGCGCAGGGCGATGACCAGCGCGGTGAGGAGCGGGGCCACGAGCAGCGCCGGGAGCATGTCTCCGACCGGGATGTCTCGGATCTTCAGCAGTCGCAGAGCGATTCCGGCGAGCAGCAGTCCTCCGGTCGCCGTGAGCGCCGCGATGTGCGCGTCGGGCACCAGCGACCCCAGCAGCACGCCGACGACGGTCAGCACACCCTGGATGACGGCGACTGAGACGACTGAGAACAGCACCCCGACACCGAAGCTCGCCGCGAAGGCCATGGCCGCGAAGCCGTCCAGCACCGACTTCAGCGCGAGCTGGTCGATGCCGCGGCCCAACCCGTCGCTGAGGGCCCCGAGAATGGTGAGGGGGCCGACGCAGAACAGCAGGGATGCCGTGAGCCAGCCCTCGATGAACCGCTCCCTGGACTCGTGGTCGGTGCCACCCTCGGTGCTCCATCGCCGGGACACCATGCCCTGGATCGTGTCGGCCAGGCCCTCGAGGCGGTCCTCGATGCCGATCACCGACCCAATGACCGAGCCGATGAGCAACGACCCGAGGACGATGAGCACCGGGGCCCCGCTGCCGGTGGCGCTCGAGAGCGCCGGGTCGATCACCGCCGCCGCGGACAGGGCGGCCACCAGGAGCGTGACAAGACCCAGGCAGTCGGTGACGACCGAGCGGGTTCGCTCGCGCAGGCGGTGCCCCACGGCCATGCCCACGCTCGCTCCCAGCAGCACCGTGACCACGTTGAGCACCGTTCCGGCGCCGGGGAAGAGGGAGGTCACGACCGCAGCCTACGAGAACAATTGACCGCTCATCGATCCGGTCTTCCCGCGCACAGCCGAGGGGTCTAGGGTCTGGTTCTCGGGTGCAGGGCGAGCAGGACGCCGTGCACCGTCTGTCCGCTCAGGAGGTCTCATGGCGCGTCGCACCGTTGATGTCGTTCCGGTCGACGGCGACCTCACGGACCTCATGGGTCTGTGGCTTGCGGCCAAGGTCGACGGCGGCACGAGCGAGCAGGCCGCGGCGCGCGTCATCAGCGACGGGCGCCTCTCCTCTGCTCTCCAGCGGCCGGGGGTGCAGGCGTTCCTGGCCCGGGTCGACCGTGAGCCCGTGGGCTATGCGATCGCCAGCGACAACCCGTTCGGTGTCAGCCCCACCACCGAGATCGCCGTGGAGCAGCTGTGGGTCGCCCCCGAGGCTCGCCGGCTGGGAGTGGCCAAGGCCCTGCTCACGTCGGTGCTGGCGGCTGCCGAACACGCCGGGTGCGAACACGTGGTGTCCAACGTGCCCACCTCGAGCCGCGACGCCAACCGCTTCTTCGCTCGACTCGGCTTCAGCTCCATGGTGGTGCGGCGGGTCGTGCCCACCAGCCACCTGCGGCGCAAGCTCGCCCCCGAGACCTCCGAGAGCGGCTACGAGCTCCTGCGCCGGCGCCGTAGCCTGCGCCGCAGCGCCCTGACCATGGCCTCCCGCTCGGCCTGAGCCGCGGTCGGGAGAGTCGAGAACACGGCGCACGAGGCTCAGTTCGCGCGACGCGTTCTCTCGACTCGACGGGTCCGCCGGCATCCGGGTCAGCTGCCGGGCGCGGCATCCCGGATCAGGCAGGTGATCCGCGACGTGCAGACCCGCTTGCCCTGCTCGTCGGTGACGACGACCTCGTAGCAGGCCAGGGTGCGGCCCAGGCTCAGGGGGGTTGCGGTGCCGGTGACCAGGCCCGAGCGGGCCGCCCGGTGGTGCGTGGCGTTGATATCGAGCCCGACGACCGCCTTGCCCGGCCCGGCGTGCAGCGCGGCCCCGATGGAGCCCAGTGTCTCTGCGAGGACGACGGAGGCGCCGCCGTGCAGCAGGCCGTAGGGCTGGGTGTTGCCGGCGACGGGCATCGTCGCGACGAGCCGCTCGGCACTGGCCTCGATCACCTCGATGCCCATCCGCTTCATCAGCGAGTCGGGGTTCATCGCCTTCATCGCCTGGGCACCGGCCATCAGGTCGGCGGCGTCGTGGGAGGCGGGGTGCGCGGCGGCGGGGGTGTCGGTCATGGTGGATAGGCTGCCATGCGTGAAGCTGCTCCT
>JBDSVV010000415.1:0-6278 GCA_039927035.1 Ornithinibacter sp.
GGGCGATGTGCTCCTCGAGCAGGCCCAGACTGACCGCCTGGAGGGCGCGGGTCGCGGCGCTCACCTGGGTCAGCACGTCGATGCAGTAGGTGTCGCTCTCCACCATCCGGGCGATGCCGCGCACCTGACCCTCGATGCGTCGCAGGCGCTTGAGGTGGGCCTCCCTGGTGTCGGAGTACCCGGGGGCGGCTGTGGTGGTGCCTGGCTCCGTGGTCACGGGCACCATCATACCCCCTTGGGGTATTTCAGCCGGATGCCGGGCGGAGCGCCCGCTTGGCCCCTCCCTTCGCGGAGTCAGGAGCAGCCCGCGAGGTCAGGACGTCGCGCGGCCAGGACTTCGCGGAGTCCTCCTGACTCCGCGAATCAGCCGAGGTGCTGGCGCACGAGCCGCTTGGGTGCCCGGGCGGCCCACGCATCGGTGATCACCTCGGCGAGCTCGGCGCGGTCCAGCAGAGGCAGGTCTCGCTCGCGCACGAGCACGTGGTTGTGACCGTTGAAGTGCGGCGTCGTGAACCATGGGGGGCCGCTCTGGAGCAGCGCCTCCTTGTCCTCGAGGCTGGGCACGACGATCACGATGACGTCGTCCATGAGTTCCCCGGTGTCGGCGTCGACGGCATCCTTGTGCGGGCCACGCCACAGCACGAACGCCTTGTCGCGGATCGAGAGCGAGGGCCGGTCGCCCCAGCTCGTGCCCGCGGTGACCTCCGGCAGGGCGAGAGCGATCTCCTCGACATCCTGCCGAGTCACGGGACGGCGTGTGGAGGCTGGCACCCCTCCACCGTGCCACACGACGAGCCGGGCTCACCGCGGGCAAGCCCGGGTCAGCGGAGGTGGTCGACCAGCGCCGGCGCGAGACCCACGTAGGTCGCCGGGGTCATCGCCGCCAACCGCCCCTCGACGTCTGCGGGCAACCCGAGGCCCCGCACGAACTCGACGAGCTCGACCTGGCCGATCCGCCGGCCCCGGGTCAGCTCCTTGAGCCGCTCGTAGGGCTCCTCCATGCCCGCCACGCCCTGCGCCCCGAGCGCCCGCATCGCCGACTGCACCGGCTCACCGAGCACCTCCCAGTTGACGTCGAGATCGGCCGCCATCGTCTCGGGCACGGCATCGAGCCCCGCCAGACCGCGCGCGGCGTTGTCGATGGCCAGCAGGCCGTGCCCGAAGGCCGAGCCGATGTTGCGCTGCATCGAGGAGTCGGTGAGGTCGCGCTGTAGCCGGCTCTGGACGAGGGTCGAGCCCAGCACGTCGAGCAGGGCGTTGCTCACCTCGAGGTTGGCCTCGGCATTCTCGAAGCGAATCGGGTTGACCTTGTGCGGCATCGTGGAGGAGCCGACTGTGCCCTGGCCGCGCACCTGGGCGAAGTAGCCCAGCGAGATGTAGGTCCACACGTCGGTGCACAGATTGTGCAGCACCCTGTTGAACCGCGCGACGTCGGCATAGAGCTCGGCCTGCCAGTCGTGGCTCTCGATCTGCGTCGTCAGCGGGTTCCACGTCAGCCCGAGGTGCTCGACGAACTCGCGGCTCAGCTCCTGCCAGTCGGCGCCGGGCACCGCAGCGAGGTGAGCACCATAGGTGCCAGTGGCTCCGTTGAGCTTGCCGAGGAACTCCGCGTCCTCGATGCGCGAGAGCTGCCGCTGCAGGCGCCACGCCAGCACCGCGAGCTCCTTACCCATCGTCGTGGGCGTCGCCGGCTGGCCGTGCGTGTGCGCGAGCAACGGCACGTCGCGCAGGTCCGAGGCCATCGTCGCGACCTGCTCGACGAGGGCGGTGGCACGCGGCAGCCAGACCAGCTGCACCGCCCCCTTGACCAGCACGGCATACGACAGGTTGTTGATGTCCTCGCTGGTGCAGCAGAAGTGGATCAGCTCGGCGAGGCCGCGGTCGCCGGGCTCGGGTGCGATGCGGGCGAGCCGCTCCTTGAGGAAGTACTCCACGGCCTTCACGTCATGCGCGGTGACCCGCTCGGTGGCGGCCATCTCCTCGATCTCGGCGGGGCCGAAGGTGCGCACGACCTCGCGCAACGCCTCCTGCTCCGATGCCGTGAGCCGCCGCACGCCGGGCACGACCTCGCGCTCGGTGACGTGGATCAACCACTCCACCTCGACGTGCACCCGGGCCCGGTTGAGCGCCGGCTCGGAGAGGTGGTCCACGAGCGGGGCCACGACGCCGCGGTAGCGCCCGTCGAGGGCACCGAGGGCGATGGGGGGCGTGGTGTCGGCGAGGCTGGTCGCGTCGTCAAGGCTGGCCATGGCCCCATCCTCCCAGAGTGGCGGTGGGCAGGATGCCGGGCACTCGGCATCCTGCGCTCCCCGACGTCGTCTCTCAGATGGTCGGTTCGCGGGCCGTACACCCGCCTGTCGCCCCACCACCGCAGACGACGTCGGGGAAAGCGGGGTCAGGCGCGGTCCACCCGGGCGCGGACGTGGTCGAGGATGCCGGGCACGGCTGCGCGGATCTCGGCGTAGGTCTTCTCGTATGCCGGGTCGGTGCCGTACCAGGGGTCGTCCATGCCGATCTGACCAGAGGCGACGGCCACCTCGTCGAAGGACCGGAACAGCCGCACCTTGTCGGTGTCCCGGTCGTCGCGGGCCAGCTGCTCGAGGCGGTCGACGTGGATGTGGTCGACGGCCAGCACCAGGTCGGCGTCGTCGAACCACGAGGTCTCGAAGCGCCGGGCCCGGTGCAGGGCCCACCCCGTGTCGGGGTGCCCGTTGCGCTCGAGCACGGCGACCGTGCGCGGGTGCACGCCGTTGCCCTGCTCCTCGGCCGAGGTGCCCGCTGAGTCGACGACCACGCGGTGGCCGAGCCCGGCCTCCTCGAAGGCCTCACGCAGCAGGAACTCGCCCATCGGGGATCGGCAGATGTTGCCCCAGCAGACCACGGTGACGCGGTAGGGGCGGTCGGCGTCGCTCATGCCCCCATCATGGCGGTGCTCAGTCGTGGTCGAACCAGCTGGGCACCCTGGCGAGGAAATCGGCACGTCCCATGGCACCGGCCCCCTCGGGGATGCGTCCCCACAGCGGTGCCCCGGTGATGCGGGGCAGGTCGAGCAGGTTGCTCTCCTCGGCAAGCCCGGGCTCCGCGGGCCAGGACCCGATGACCACGCCGAGCAGTGGCACCGACCGCGCAGCGAGCGCCTCAGCGGTCAGGGCAGCGGTGTTGAGGGTGCCGAGGCCGGCGCTTGCGACGAGCACGACACCGCAACCAATTCCCTTGTAGCGCAACCCGGCACCGATGTCGGCGAGCGTGCCACCTCGCTGGTCGAGCCGAACGAGGAGCCCCCCTGCGCCTTCCACGAACACGACCTCGGTCTCGGCCGCGATCTCGCCGATCTGCTTGGCGTGCAGGCCAACCGGCGGCAGGCTGACGCCCTCACGGCGCGCCGCCGCCTCGGGTGACAGCGGGTCGCGCAACCGCACGAGCTCGTGCGTCACCACGTCGGCGCCGATGAGCCGGCGCACCTCGTCGACGTCGCCGGGCTCACCCGGCTCCAGGCCGGTCTGGGCTGGCTTCACCACGGCGACGCTGCTGCCGCGCTCGCGGACGACGGCGGCCAGTGCGGCGGTGACGACCGTCTTGCCGACGCCGGTGCCGGTGCCCGTGACGAGGACGACCGCGGTGAGTGAGCGCGGGTCAGCCACGGGCTGCGGTGAGGGCGGCCAGCACGGCGCTGGCGTTGTCGAGCTCGTGCTCGGAGTGGTCGGCGTGGGCGGTGAGCCGCAGCCGTGAGGACCCGTCGGGTGTCGACGGCGGTCGGAAGCACCCGATCCGGATGCCGTGCACCCGCGCCTTCTCAACTGCGGCAACGGCTTCATGGGGACCGGGCATCTCCACGGACATCACCGCACCGGCGGGGGTCGGCACGCCGCACGCACGGGCCAGGCGGGCGGCATTCGCGTGCAGTCGCTCGAGGAGCTCGGGGTGCTCACGCAGCACCTCGAGGGCGGCCAGGGCCGCACCCGCGGCGGCGGGGGCCAGGCCGGTGTCGTAGATGAACGGACGGGCGGTGTTGACGAGGTGGTCGCGCACGTCGGCCGAGGCGAGGACGATCCCTCCCTGCGAGGCGAGCGACTTCGACAACGTGCCGGTCACGACCACGTGCTCGGCCTGTGCGGCACCCGCCGCGGCGACGAGACCGCCGCCGCGGGGCCCGGTGACGCCCAACGCATGGGCCTCGTCGACGATGAGGAGCGCTCCGGCCTCGGCGGTCATCTCGATGAGGTCCTCGAGAGGGGCGACGTCCCCCAGCACCGAGTAGACCGACTCGACCACCACGACCGCCCTGGGTACGTCACGGCGGGAAAGGAGTTCCGCGACGTGGTCGACGTCGTTGTGTCGAGCGATCGACACCCCCGCCCGGGAGAGCCGGCAGCCGTCGATCAGGCTGGCGTGGGCGTGCTCGTCGCTCACCACGAGCGTTCCCGCGTCGGCGAGCGTGGTGAGCACCGAGAGGTTGGCGGCATACCCGCTGGAGAGCACCAGTGCGGAGGGCGCACCGGTGAGGGCACGCAGCGCGGTCTCGAGCTCGTCGTGCACGACGAGGGTGCCGGTGATGAGGCGCGACGCCCCCGCGCCGGTGCCATAGGTCTCGGTGGCGGTGACGGCCCCGGCGATGACGGCGGGGTGGGTGCGCAGCCCGAGGTAGTCGTTGCCGGCGAGGTCGAGGCCGTCGCCGCTCTTGGTGACGGAGAGCCGTCGGGTCAGCCCCGCCGCCTCGCGCGTCTGCGCGGCGTCGCGGATCCAGTCCAGGGGGCTGCTCACACCACCGATCCTTTCACGACCGGCCCGGTGCGCGCCCGGCGAAGGATGTGAGTCCACCGGTCGGGTGCCGCCGGCGTCACGTGGATTGTCACAAGTGCTTGACACAAGTCACGACGATCCGGCATCCTGCGCTTGTACCAACCAATCGATACAAGTGGGGGTCGTCATGAGGTTTCTCGTCCTTGCAGCACCGATCGCGCTGATCGGCCTCGTCGTGGCCCTGCTGCGGCGGGTCGTCGTCACCGTGGGAGTCAACGAACACCCGGGCGCGGCCGCCATGGCCCGCCACACCAGGCGTTGGCGGGTGGTGGGCCTGCTCCTCGGAGGGGTGGTGGCAGTCCTGCTCCTCGCTCTCGGGCAGCGCGTCGACTCCCTGGGTCGGCTCACCGCCCTGGCCCCCACGGCGCTCGGTGGCGGAGTCCTGGCCGGCACCATCGTCGGTGAGCTGACGGCTCGCCCGGCGGTCGGCATCCGCCGGTCCGCTGCCGTCGAGACGCGCACGGTGTGGCCGCTGCTGCCGCGGGCGCGCAGCTGGGTTCTGGCGGTCTCGACGACGTTGCTCACGGCGGCCCTCGGCCTGGGCGCCGCGTGGGGGTCGCCCGACGAGCAGGGCCACGCGGGTCGGGCGCTCGCGCGCAGCTGCATGGTGACCGAGCCTGACGGCGCGGTGCTGATGGGCGGCAGCCGTGGCCCGTGGCCGGGGTCGTTCTACGCGGTGCCGCTGGGGGTCGCCCTGCTCGCACTCGCCGTGCTGGTTGCGGCGGCGCTGCACTCGATCGTCAACCGTCCCCGTCCCGAGCTCCACAGCCACGGCTTCGACACGATGCTGCGCTGCTGGTCGGTGGGCACCGTGCTCACCGCTGCCACGCTCACCGTGCTCGGGACGCTCGGCCCCGTCGCGTTCCTCATGGCCTCGGCTCTCGCGGGCGGTTCCTGCCCCACGAGCAACCTCGACTCGGTCCTCGCAGTGGTCACTTCGGCCGTCGGCGCGCTCGCGACGGGAGCCGCTTTCGGCCTCCTTGCCGGCCTCGTGCTCACCCCGACGATCCGGGTCGAGGACCTGCCCCGGCCACTACCGGGCGACGTGACCCCTGTCGGGGCACCGGTGCGATGACGCTCTCCACGGTCACCGTCGACGGGCTGGACCCGACCCCGCCCTACGAGCAGCTCCGCCGCCAGCTCGCTGACCTCATCGGCACCGGGGTGCTCTCTGCGGGTGACCGGCTTCCGCCGGTGCGCCAGCTCGCCGCGGACCTCGGGCTCGCCGTCGGAACGGTGGGCCGTACCTACCGCGAGCTCGAACAGGGCGGATACGTGAGGTCGCGCCGGGGCGGCGGCACGCGCGTCGCCCCGTCTCCCCCGACCACGGCGACCCCGGAGCGGGCGCTGGAAGAGGCGGCCACGGCATACCTGCGTCGCGCCGAGGTGCTCGGGGCCTCCGCCGGCGCCGCCGTGGAAGCGGTCCGTCGACTGGCGCGCGCCTGACGGGTCGGCGAGCGGGGCGGCGGTGGAGGATG
>JBDSVV010000416.1:0-9351 GCA_039927035.1 Ornithinibacter sp.
ATGAACCGGGCCAGGTGGTTCTGCGGGAGCCACTCATCCAGGGCCGGCGGGACCAAGAACATCTGATCGGGCTGAAACGACCGGAATGTCTTGTCCACTGGCCCCGGCTCGACCACTGCCGGCTCAACCGGCGTCATCTCAAACAAGCCGTCATCCCCTTGATTCCCAGACACACTCAAGTGTCCCAACGCTCAGCCCGCTACCGAAGCACCCCGCCGCGCGTGTTTCGTACCCACGCTCCTAGCGCGTGTCCTTGGATCCATCTTGGCCATCGTTGCGCACTTGCGGGCGGGCAGTCGGCACGCTTTCGACGAGGGGGTTTGCCGAGGCGCTGAGACTTGTCTTCACGACTAGGGGGCGCCAGGTGGACTTCGAGGGTGTGACGGTCGGGGGCGTGTCGTTGTGTTGGTCCAGTCCGGCGGCCCGCCACATTCCGCGACCTCCGGTGGACATGAGCACCACGCAGAAGACAGCGGCGTCGACCAGGACGATCGTCGTCCCGCTGGGCACGTTGAGGTGATAGCTGAGGTTCATGCCAATGAAGCCACCGGACGCGCCCAGGAGCGAAGAGATCCAGAGCATCCGCCCGAAGGAGTCTGTCAGCATCCGGGCCACGACAGCGGGGATCACAAGGGTTGCAGCCACGAGGGTGACTCCGATGATCGTCAGCGTGGACAGGATGGCCAGCGACAGCACAAGCATCAACAACGCGTCGGTTCGCGCCACTCGAACACCGGAGACGTCGGCGACCTCCGGGTCGAAAGTCGAGAAGAGCAACGCCCGGTACCGGCCGAGGACCACGGTCAGCGTCAAGACCGTGACGCCAGCCATCACCCACAGGTCCACGTCCGCGACCCCGATGATGCTCCCGAACAGGGCCGCATCGAAGCTCGGGCCCTTGTTGCCGTACAGCGTCAGCAGGGCGACACCCAGTGCGAACGACGCGGTGGTGATGACCCCGATGGCGGCATCCGAGCCGATCCTTCTCGATCGCGAGACGCGGTTGATCGCCAGCGCGGAGGCCAACCCCCACACGCCGGCCCCGATGTAGTAGTTGAGACTGATGACGCTGCTGGCCGCGAATCCGCCGAACACCGCGTGGGAGAGGCCGTGACCGATGTAGCTCATTCCACGCAGAGTGATGTAGACACCGAGCAGACCGCACAACAGCCCAGCCAGCGTGGCTGCCAGAACCCCTTTGAGGAAGAACTCGTAGGCGAAGGGTTCCAGCAGCGCGTCCCACACGGCGCTCATGCTGGTCTGGTGTTGCGGTAGCCCTCGATGACGATCGGCATGCCGGCATGGGAGAGGACTTCCATGTCCGCGCCGAAGGTGGCCTCGAGCACGGCGGGCTGAATCACCTGCGCTGGCGTGCCGTGCGCAATGACTCGGGTGCGCAAGGCCACCAGGTGGGGAAGGTGGGCCGCAATGCCGTTGAGGTCGTGGGTGGTCAGCACGATCGAGAGCCCGTCCTCATTGAGCTCGCCCAACAGGTGCAGGATCTCGTGACGGGTCTTGACGTCGACGCCCGACGTGGGTTCGTCGAGCAGGATCAGCTCGGGGCGCCGCAGCAGCGCCCGGGCCAGGAACATGCGCTGTTGTTGGCCGCCGGAGAGCTCGCGGATATGGCGACCGGCGAGGTCAGCGATCCCGAGACGCTCGAGGGTGGCGTGAACATCTCTTCGTTCGGACTTGGACGCCCAGGGCCACCGGACGCCTTGGGCTCGGCTCATCAGGACGCATTCGGCAACCGTGACGGGGAAGTTCCAGTTCACAGTCTCCAGCTGCGGCACGTAGGCCATGGTGAGGCCCAGCTTGATGTCGACGCGGCCCCGCTGGGGTTGGACCGTGCCCAGGAGCAGCCGCAGGAGGCTCGTCTTGCCGGAACCGGAGGGTCCCACCACTCCGGTAAACGTGCCAGCCGCCACACTGAGGGTCACGCCGTCGAGCACGGGTTTGCGGCCGTACCCAAAGCCGACGTCCTGCATGTCGACGAGGGACACGGCTGGCACCCGCGGGGTGGTCATTGGGGGTAGACGGCGTTGTCGGGGGCCACGTCGTCGACGCTGAGCGCGTCAAGGGTCGGCGCCTGGCCACCGAGTCCGGTGATCATCGTGACGTAGTCGTAGCGCATCAACCCCAACCACGAGTGCTCGGGGTCGCCCGGCTCACCGGGGAGGTCGTCGTCGCGCAGCGTGTCTTCGTAGCGCACGCCGGTCTCGTCGGCGATCTGCTTCAACGCCTTGGACGGGAAGATCTCCGACCCGAAGATGGTGGGAACCTTCTCAGCACGAATCTGGTCGATGAGCTCGGCAACCTCCTTGGGGGAGGGGTCCTCGAAGTTCTCCGGTTGGATGGCGCCGATGACTGTCCAGTCGAAAGTTTTTGCGAAGTAGGCGTAGGCGTCGTGATACGTCAACAGGGCGCGGGGGCCCGGAATGCTCACCTGGTCCTTAAGCAGCGCATCGGCTAGAGCGGTGGCCTTGGCCTCGAACGCGTCGAAGTTCGCCCGGAAGTAGTCAGCGTTGTCGGGATCCCGCTCGAGGAACGTGTCACGGATGACCTCGGCGTACTTAACCGCCCACGTCGGATCCGTCCAGAGGTGGGGATTCGGCTTGCCTTCCTCCTCGGGGAAGGAGAAGTCGTAGACATACTCCGATTCAGGCAGCACCGTGGTACCGATCTCGACAATCTGCGACCCGTCCGCCGCAGTCTCCTGGGCTAACTCCGTGGTCGGTTCTTCCAGTTGAAGTCCGTTGACGAACACGATGTCTGCTCCGGACAGCACCGCGCTGGCCGAGGGTGGCGGCTCGAACGTGTGGCTGTTGGTCCCTTCCGGCACCAAGCCCGTGATCGACACCTTGTCGCCGCCGATATTGGCAGCGATCGAGGTGATCGGTGCCACCGTCGTCACGACCGCCAACACATCGCTGCCCGAGCTGCCTCCAGCATCGCCACCTGCACAACCGGCGAGAGCCAACGCAGCCACGATCAGTGGGGCCGGACCAGCAACTCGCCACGCACGCATTGCGCGAACGTACAACAATTGCGAACTCCTTGCAATAGTCGCACCGGTCGAAAGCTGAGCCCGAGGTCGCCAGCGGCGTCTGCGCGCGGACTCCGTCGCACCCAAGTACGCGGGTGGCGGCTGATCCCGCGGATGTCGCTCTCACGCATCAGCTTTGCCACGGTCTTGCGGGAGAGGACCTCGTCGGTCTTCACGTTACCGGGATGCAGGTCCGCGATCCGGCGCATCGCCAGCCCGGGCAGGTGGGCGATGTCGATGTCCATCGCCCGGGCGACCGTGACCGGCAACGCGCCGATCGTGGCGGGCTGATCGACTGCGACCAGCACCCGTGCGGGCGTGGGGACCTTGGCGAACAGTGCTCGCAGCTTGGCCATGTCCTGCGGCAGGGCTGTGTCGTGCACGCGCGCCGTGGGGGTCCAGACCGCAGGCGTGGTGCGCTTCCTTGCCGACGTCCACACCCAGGACTATCGCGTACTCGGGTGGTTCATAGCGTGTCTCCTTCGGGCGAGCGATCTGGTCACCAGATCAGGCGGAAGGATGCCGGCACCCACATGACGAACAGACCTACCCACCGGGGGGCGACCGGGTCCCTATCAGCGGTCAACCAACGCCACCAGTCCCGATGACAACACCCCCGGATCATGGGAACGACAGGGGGAAAGAGTCATGCCGAGCCTGGCGACCAGGAGCCTTGATCCAAGGCCCCCGAAGAAGGTAACGGGGGTCGCCCCACAACCGCTGTGGCTTCGGCTCCGAACCACCTCCGTGGACGACATCCTCTATCGCGCCGTCGTGAAGGTGGCCCGAGCGATCTTCTGGGCCCTCGGCCTGCAGATCGACGTGGTGGGGTCCGGCAACATCCCGACCTCGGGACCGGTGGTGATCGCGGCCAACCACAGCAGCTTCGTCGACTTCATGCTCGTCGGCCTCCCGGCGGTGGGGCGCGGACGGCTGGTCCGCTTCATGGCCAAGCAATCGGTGTTCCGGTCCGTGGTCGGCGGGCCCCTGATGCGAGGTATGGGCCACATCCCGGTCGACCGCGAACACGGAGCCATCGCCGCGCGGCACGCCCTGCGAGCCCTCCGGCGCGGCGAGGTGGTCGGTGTCTATCCCGAAGCGACGATTGGCCACGCATTCCTGCTGAAGGACCGCGGCGATGTCAGGCGTGGCGCGGCATACCTCTCCATCGCAACCGGTGCACCACTGGTCCCAGTCGCTCACTGGGGGCTGCACCGAGTGTGGACGGTCGATGGGCACCTCTCGCTGCGCCGCGGGTATGCCGTCCGGCTGGTCGTCGGCGAGCCGCTCCGCCCCCGACCAGGGGAGTCCGCGGAGCGCCTGACGGATCGGCTGCACCTGAGCGTGGCCGCGATGGTGGACGACCTGGTCCGCGAGCACCCCCAGCGCCCGGCGTGCCCGCGAGACGCGTGGTGGTGGCCGGCGGCTCACGGGGGAGGTGCTCCGACCGCCGAGATGGCGCGGGCCATGGACCTGGCGGCGGTGCGACGCGCCGACGGTGCCGGCCCGGGAGGGCAGCACGACAGGGCTTTCCGCGAATAGGATGTGAGGGCGCATCGCTCCAAACCGTGGGGTGACCCCATCAAAAGGTCAACATGTCGTTCTGGGACGCCGTCTGGCTGATCTTCATCTCCTTCGCCTTCATCGCCTACCTGATGGCGATGTTCAGCATCATTCTCGACCTCTTCCGTGACAAGACCGTGTCAGGGGGGATGAAGGCCGTGTGGCTCGCCTGCCTCATGTTCCTCCCGCTCGTCACAGCGATCGTCTACCTCATCGTGCGCGGCGGCGGTATGGCCGCGCGCAGCGTCAAGGACGCCGAGACCATGCGCGCGGCCCAGGAGGACTACATCCGCTCCGTGGCAGGCGACACCGCGGGCACCAGCGCGACCGACCAGATCGAGCAGGGCAAGCGGCTACTCGACTCGGGCGCGCTCACGCAGGACGAGTTCGCGGCCCTCAAGGCCAAGGCCCTGCGCTGATCGAGACGCTCTCGCACGAGTGGCGCGAGAACCCCGAGGACCGCGACGGAGTGCGATCCTTCTTCGTTGGGGGCGCCATCGGGGTGTCGAGCTTGGTGCAGGAGCGATGAGTCCACCGAGTGGAGAGCCCGTCATGACCTACTGGATCGGAGCCGCATGCAGACCTTGACCTCGATCACCGACCTGACTCAACGGGTTCTCGCCGCGCTCCACGACGTCTCGGCGCGGGACCGGGTCGTCGTCGGCCTCATCGGCGAGCCAGGCTCCGGCAAGTCGACGGTTGCGCAGGCAATTGCCGAGGAGCTCGGTGCCCGCGGTGCCGTCACGACTGTCGTGCCGATGGACGGCTTCCACCTCGCCAACGTCGAGCTGGCTCGACTGGGGCTGGCTGCGCGCAAGGGGGCTCCCGACACGTTCGACGCGCTGGGCTATGCCGCGCTCCTCCACCGTCTACGCACCAGCATCGACGAGACCGTCTACGCTCCCGCGTTCGAGCGTTCGATCGATGAAGCCGTTGCGGGCTCGATCCCGGTACCCCCTGAGGCCTCGGTGGTGGTGACCGAGGGGAACTACCTGCTCGTGGCGGACGGCCCGTGGGCGCGCGTCGCGCCGCTCCTGGACCTGTCGTGCGCGATGCACGTGGACCAAGGATCTCGCTCCGACTGGCTGCGCGCCAGGCATGTGCGCTTCGGTCGGTCCGAGGACGAGGCCGCCGCATGGGTCGCTGCCGTGGACGAGCCGAATGCGGCGCTCGTCCGATCGACGATGCCGCGCGCCGACGTCACCCTCCGCCTCGGGTAGCCGGCAACGAGGCCCAGGACCAGCCACGGCATACGATTCGCTCTGTGTCGGAGGCGCGGTTCGGATCACTGGTGGCCCGCGGCGTGGTCGCGGTCACCCATGACCCGGACGACATCGGCGAGGGGTTCTGGGTCGTCGTGCTCACCTTCGAGGGGCAGTTCACCGCGGTCAAAATGGGCGAGGTCGTCCACCAGTCCGGGACGCCCACGGACCAGGGTGACCGCGATGGATGGACACCGGTCGGCGACCTGTGGCGGACCAGCCTGGATCGAGCGGCCTATCTGGCTGCTGTCGAGGAGATCAGGGAACGGATCGCGTCGGGGACGGTCTATCAGGTCAACCTCTGCCGGGTGCTCGAGCACGACCTCGCGGATGGTGCGCGGATCAGTGACCTGGGCGCTCGCCTCTCGCGTGGCAACCCCGCGCCGTACGCAGCGACCATCGACCTTCCTGATGTCGGGCTCGAGGTCGCCTGTGCGTCACCGGAGGCCTACCTTGTCCGGGCTGGCGACCGACTTCTCTCCCGGCCCATCAAGGGAACTGCAGCGAGAGCCGAGGGGCTGCTCACCAAGGACTACGCCGAGAACGTCATGATCGTCGACCTGGTGCGCCATGACCTGGGCCACGTGTGTCGTCCCGGCACGGTCGAGGTCAATCACCTGTGCCGTCTGGAGGAGCACCCGGGTCTGGTGCACCTCACCTCGGACGTCTCCGGCCTGTTGCGTGACGGCATGAGCTGGCGCGAGGTGCTGGGGGCGACCTTCCCCCCGGGCTCCGTGAGCGGTGCGCCCAAGCACACGGCGTTGCAGGCGATCGCCGACCTCGAGCCGGTTCCCAGAGGCCCCTATTGTGGCGCGGTCGGATGGATCGACGCAGACCGTCGTGAGGCGGTCCTCGCAGTGGGTATCCGGACCTTTTGGGCCACCCGCCGCGACGACGGGACACGGGTCCTGAGATTCGGCACCGGGGCAGGAATCACCTGGGGCAGCACGGCCGTTGGAGAGTGGCAGGAGACCGAGCTCAAGGCGTCTCGCCTGGTGTCGCTCGCCTCGATGCCGTCGTCGTCTGGAAGGGTTGGTGCATGAGCGCGATCAGGGTCTGGGTCGATGGCACGATGGTCGCAGCGAACGAGCCCGCGGTCTCAGCCGTCGACCACGGGGTCACGGTGGGTGATGGTGCCTTCGAGACGGTGAAGGTCGATGGCGGCACGCCGTTCGCGGTATCCCGCCACCTACGACGTCTGGACTTCACGATGCGTGGGTTGGGGCTGCCCCTTCCCGACCACGACAGGGTGCGTGAGGGGATCCGCGCGGTGTTGTCCGGGGAGCCGATCGACTTCGGCCGACTGCGATGCACCATCACCGGGGGGTGGGGGCCGCTCGGTTCGGATCGGCTCGCCTCGGACCCGACCTACATCGTCACCGCGGTGCCACACGAGCGACCCGCGGCGCACGGCCGGGTCGTCACCGTGCCGTGGGTGCGCAACGAGCGGTCGGCCACGGCCGGACTGAAGACCACGTCGTACGCAGAGAATGTGGTCGCCCTCGCACACGCCCAGGAGCGCGGCGCCATGGAGGCCGTGTTCGCCAACACCCGCGGACAGCTGTGCGAGGCGACTGGGAGCAACGTCTTCCTCGTCATCGACGGCGTCGTGCGAACCCCGGCGCTGTCAAGCGGTTGCCTGGCGGGCATCACCCGCGAGCTGACCATCGAATGGTGTCGTGCCGACGGCATCGACGTGCTCGAGGAGGACCTGCCGTTGGACGTACTCGAGGGCGCCGACGAGGTCTTCCTGACCTCCTCCATCAAAGACGTCTTCCCGGTGTCGGGTGTGGACGATCGGTCATTGCACACCTCCGGGCCGGTGACCCGGCAGGTGCTCGACGTGTGGCGTCGTCATGCGGCCCTGACGGTGGACCCGTGACCTCCGCGCCTGACCACGAGCAGGAGCGGGAACTGCCCGCCGCGCACGGGGCCAGCCACGATCCGGTGCTCAGGACGGAGGACGATGAGGACTGGGCATGGCGACGCCGGATCCGCGCCAACACCACGACCCGACGCGCCTACCGGGCGCTCGTGCTGGTGGTCGGCCTGGTGCTGGTGCTGGGCGGGCTGGCGCTGGTCCCGCTCCCGGGGCCGGGGTGGCTGATCGTCATCCTGGGCATCGCCATCTGGGCCTCGGAGTTCGAGGCTGCCAGCCGCCTGCGTGACTTCGTGATCGAGAAGGTGCGTGCCTGGGAGGTCTGGATGCGAGCCCAACCCTTCAGGGTCCAGGCCATCGTCGGTCTCGCCACTGCAGCCCTCGCCCTCGTGGGGCTCTGGCTCACCATCAGGCTCATCGGCATCCCGGGATTCGTCCCCGACGGGCTCACCCAGTGGTTGCACACCACGGCGCGCCTCTGAGTGGCACGCCGATTTCCGCGCAGGTCGCTCCGGCGGGTATTCTCGGCAGGCCGCTACGGCATCCGGATGTGTAGCTCAGTTGGTTAGAGCGTTCGCTTCACACGCGAGAGGCCATGGGTTCGAGTCCCTTCACATCCACCACCCCCGAAACCGCCCCTGACCTGCAGAAATGCAGAGCAGGGGCGGTTCGGGTTTCCGGCCTTGTGTCGGATACGTGTCGGATCGTTGCCTCTCCAAACGAGAGGAACCGCAGTGACCACGACCTACATGCTGCACCTGTCGGCCATCGCCGACCGAGGCGCGGCGCGCTCCTCGCACGGTCACCGGCTGGGACGATGCCAAGGTTGAGGTCGTGTGGCTGATCATCGGCGCGGGGGAGGGCCTGCAGCGCCTCGCCCACCGGCTGAGCGACGACCAGACCCCGCGAGGGGATGATCTGACCGTCGACCAGCTCCACCGGGTGGTGAGGCGGTCGGCATCCCGGCATCGGGCCTCGCTCGGCGTGCCGAACTCTGGGGCCGGCACATCCGATGACGGCCACAGTCCACGCTCTCGACTCCGCGCGTCGTTGGCCCTCGGGGGAGGATCGTGGCTTCCGGGTGCAGCTCGAGGACGGCACAGTCGTCAGACTCACCCAAGAGCGAGCAAACCAGCTCCTCATGGCTTCCATCGGGGCTGCCGCGCGAGGATCAGAACTACCACCGATGCATCCAGTTCGGGTACCTCATGGGGGTGCGTGCCGGCCGCGAGGGGATGACGCCAGAGGGCGCGGCCGAGTGGCTGCCGTTGACCTAGACCAACTTCACCCGCGCCCGTTCCGAAACGCTCGGAGCGGGCGCGTTGGTGTCCTCCTCCAAGTAGGTGTGTTCACGGGTGAACGGGCCGCGCGTCGGACTTCCGCCACGAGGTGGTCGCTCACCGCTGCACCGCACGAACGCGCACGAGCAGCCTGTCAACGTCGGCAGGGTCGACGCGCAAGATACGCGGCCCGAGGCGGTAGGCGGTCAGCGCGCCCGCGGCGATGAGCCGGCGCAACGTGCGCGTGCTCACCCCGGTGCGCTCGGCGGCATCGGCCAGGGACTCAAAACGGCGGCCGGTTGACTCCATGGGCACCGCCCC
>JBDSVV010000417.1:0-8431 GCA_039927035.1 Ornithinibacter sp.
CCTTGACGACAGTGGTCCACACCTCGGAGGCAACGTCGTCGGCAGGCTCGCCGGCCAGAATGAGGTAGCGGATGAGAGCGGGGTTCACGTCCCGCCACAGCGCAGCGAAGGCACCCTCGTCGCCATCTTGCGCGCGCGAGAGCACCATGGCGAAATCGTCACCGATCACGCGGCCCAGTATGGAAGCCGGGCAACGCCTTGTCCCGTGATTCGCGTAGCCCCTGTTCCCCGACCAACACCCTCCGGTTCCTCCCAGCGCGCTGGCTCGCGCTGCGTGGGTTCACGGGCGCATCTCTCTTGGCTTGTGGTCGCGTTGGCAGCCATCAAGGGCAGACAGGGCAGACGCTGGCGTCAAGATCCCCCAACGAGCCCAACCTGCAACGCCCGTGATTGATCAGGGGCAGTAGTCCACGGTGTCCGGCGTCCGCAACTACCCCGATCAGGGCGGACGGCTGGCGGCGATGTGACGCGGGTGCATCACGTGCAACCGGCCGGGTGCCGCGCTGTGAGGGTTCACGGCATGGCGGGCTCGGGGTGGACTCGCGTGAACCGTTGAGCGACGTCTTCTTCGATCAGTCCTTCGTCCGCCAGCCACTGGACGGACCGGACCCGTGCCCTGGCATCACGCAGAGCGTGCCAAGCCGAGATCAGCTCGGTGTGTCCTTGGTAGAGCTCGTTCTTGAGGTGACGGAACGCGGGTTGCCCTCCAGTGAGCGGCTCAGGCGTGCGCCGGCGCCGCGGTCGCTGAGACCGTCGGCGACGTCGACCATGTCCTGGTACCAGACGTGCGGCGGGAGAGGTCGATCAGGATGAGGTCCAGCTCGTCGAGCTCGACAGGGTTCTCACCATCGATGCCCGTGTCGCTGGTCCAGAAAGCAACCTCGCCCGTCCTCGGGTCGATCAACCATCGATGCTCGTAGTCGGCATGATCTGCCAGCGCGATGGCGACCTCCTCAACATCAATAGCGTCCAGATCGAGCATTGAGTCAGCGAAGGGCCGGAGTACGTCGCGTGCACCAGTCAAACGACTGGCGGATGCCAGGCGGCTGGTGGATTGACGCACCGTCTGGTGGAGTCCTCAGATCCGTGACCTGCCGCCATTCGCGAACGTGCGCGAGCCAGGGCGTCAACGCCTCAATGGGGAGCCGCCGTGCCTGCGTCTTGAGCTGCACACCGCGTTCAACGAGGGCACGGAGACCATCACCCTCGTCTGCCCGTTCTTCGACGGGGCACCGGGCGAAGCGCTCGCCACGCCGGCCAGCCCCGACAAGCAGCTACGTCTCGACGCCAAGTGCGGCATCGGCACCGTGATGCCGTAACCGCTCACTCGCCGAAGATGGCGATCAGCTCGGGGGCCGCGGTCCCAGTGGCCGGCTGCACACCCGTGTGAGCCGCACGGCCATGACTGGATCTCAACTGCGGCTGCAGATCTAGCACGAGCGCGTTCTCGTCCGGTGGACGAGGCTGTAGGTAGGAACCAACCAAGGAGGAACACCATGACCGAGGCAATCCAGCCGACCGACCTGAAGCTCCGGCACCGCAAGATGTGGGCCTCCGGGGACTACCCGAGCGTGGCGCGTGAGGTGATCCCGCGGCTCGGAGAGCGCCTCGTAGCGGCAGCCGACGTCAAGGCCGGTGACCGCGTCTTGGACGTGGCTGCCGGGTCCGGCAACGCCGCGATCCCCGCTGCCGCCCTTGGAGCACAGGTCGTCGCGTCCGACCTCACTCCCGAGCTGTTCGATGCCGGCCGTCGCGCGGCAGCCGCCCGAGGAGTCGAGCTCGCCTGGGAGGAGGGCGACGCGGAGGCACTGCCCTACCCGGACGGCCAGTTCGACGTCGTCCTCTCCTGCGTAGGCGTGATGTTCGCACCTCACCACCAGGCCGCCGCCGACGAGATCGTGCGAGTAGCAAGGCCAGGCGGCACGATCGCGCTCATCAGTTGGACTCCCGAGGGGTTCATCGGCCAGATGTTCGCGGCCATGAAGCCCTACGCGCCAGCACCCCCGCCAGGTGCCTCACCGCCACCCATGTGGGGCTCGAGCGACCACGTCCAGGAGCTGTTCGGTGCCAGGGTCGGTGAGCTGACCTCTGCGCGGGAGCACGTGGACGTGGCAGGATTCGCCTCCGGGGCGCAGTTCCGCGACTTCTTCAAGGCCAACTATGGACCGACGATCATGGTGTACGCCGCCCTGGCCGACCAGCCCCACCGGGCAGCCGAGTTGGACAGTGCGCTCGCCGAACTGGGCGACAGGTGTCTCCAGGACGGGCAGATGTCGTGGGAATACCAGCTTACGACCGCCACCCGGTCCTGACGGGCCCGACGCAGTCGGCGCTACGGGGCCCACAGGAATCCTGTCGAATGGGCGATTCCTTGCGACTCCCGGCGCACGCGCGTGCACCAGATCCCGCCGGCTCCACAGCTCGGCCTTCGAGCGTGCCCGCTCACCATCGGCAAACCTCAGGGCTCTCGCCCCTCCCGCTATCCCGGCCCAGCCACCCGCACGGCCCACGTCGCGAGCTCGATGCGGTTGGCGGTGCCGGTCTTGCGCAGGAGGTTGGAGATGTGCGAGCTCACGGTCTTCTCGCTGAGAAAGAGCGCGGTGGCGATTTCGGCATAGGTGCGCCCCGCGACGACGTGGGCGACGACCTCACGCTCTCGCCGGGTGAGCACGTCGAGCCCGTCACCGCCCTGCGGGCCATCGGGACGGGCCGCCTCCACCGTGGCCAGGGAGATGCGCGCCGTGCGGCCCAGTGCCTCGATCGAGGCCAGCAACGGCATCGCCCCGAGGCGCAGCGCGATCACGTGCCCGCGCCGCAACATCGCAGCCGCTCCTCGCCGCTCCTCCGCGTCCGGCCCCCCACAGGAACGCCTCCGCGGCCCGCCAGGCGGCATACCCCTCCTCCCACCGCAGCTCGGCGGCTCGGCGGCTCCGAGGGCATCAGCCGCGGCACACCACAGAGCAGCCGCCGATGCGCCAGCTCCTCGGGTGAGGAGCCGCTGTCGCGGACCTGTTGGCACAGGTCCGCCAGAGCGCGTGCCGCCCATCGGCAGGAGCCACTCGTATTTGTTGGGCACCCCGCGGGTCGGGTCCACCCCTGCCAGTGCTGCGTCGACAGCGCCCTGCGCATCTCCAGCCGTGAGCAGCACCTCGGCCCGAGCCAGGTGGGCCTGCGCCTCGGCGGGACCCTCGATGCGGGCCCGAACACCTCCGGTGGTTTCGACCTCGTCGCGCGGCTACCCCTCGGCGGCGAGGGGCAGAAGTGCCTGCGCCTCACCGCGGAGCTGTCGCCACAGGTGGTGCTCATGGACGTGCGGATGCCGCGGATGGACGGCAACGAGGCCACTCGCCGGCTCGTCGCGGCGGGCTCCAACGGCCGCGTGCTGATGCTCACCACCTTCGACCTCGACGAGCTCGTGTATGCCGCGCTGGCTGCCGGAGCCAGTGGCTTCCTGCTCAAGGACGTGCCGCGCGAACAGCTCGTGGGCGCGGTGCGCATGGTCGCGCGGCGACGCGGTCCTCTGCCGGGCGCTGACCCGGCGCCTCGTGGAGCGCTTCGTGGCGGCACCACCGCCAGCGCGTCACACCCAACTGCCCTGCGTCCGCTCAGCAGGCGCGAGGTCGAGGTCTTCGCCCAACTGGCCCGGGGTCGGTCCAAGCTCGACCTTCGCGACCGGGTGCCGGCGGTGGTCCTCGCCTACGAGATCGGCTACCTCCTGCCGGGGCAGCCCCCGGACTGACAAGGGGCGAGGTCCCTCCCCCGGATGCCGTGGGCTCGCCGATGCTGTGCGACCTCGCGTCTCAGATCTCGTCTCGTCGGCCGACCGTGCCGTCCGGGTCGACCACGCCGTAGACCCGCGAGCCCCACAGCTCTTGCGCCCGGGTGAGCTCGGGCGAACTGAGACGACGCAGGCGCCCGGGAGGCCGCTGCACCCCCGACGTCCCCGTCGGGGCACCCGAGCGGCGCCGCCACCGCACGGAGGTGCCCCTCAGAGGAGCCGAGACCCGGGGAAGGTGACGGCGACCACGGGGAGGCTCGCCGCCGGCATACCAGGCGTCCAACGCCTCGGCGCTGGCCGCCATGGCGTCCCAGAGGTCATCGGGGTCATCGGGCACCTCCTCCTCGGGGACGCCGAGGTGCTCCGCCGCGAGCTCGCGCCTCAGCCTGAGGGCGAAGGCGTCTCGCGGCACCTTCTCGCCCGGTGCCGTGGTCCGCACGTCCTGCACGGCGCACGCCAGCTCCGAGTCGCTCGACCACGACCGACGGTTGAAGTTGTCGGACCCGATGCTGGCCCAGACGTCGTCGATCACGCAGACCTTGGCGTGCACGTAGACCGGGAACCCGGCGGGGCTCGTCAGCCCGTAGACGGCGACCCGGTCCCCGCCGGCCTCGAGTAGGAGGTCCATCGCGAGCCTGCGGCCGTAGAGCTGGGGAGGCAGGGAGAACGCCCCGTCGACGTCGGGGTGGATCGGGATGACCGCGATGAGTCGCAGCTCGGGGTTGTCCCGCAGCGCCGTCCCGAAGTGTCGTCCGACCTCCTCCGACCAGAGGTACTGGTCCTCGAGGTAGATCAGACGCCGAGCCTGCTGCACTGCCTTGGTGTTGGCGTGCGCGATGCTCCGCTCGCCCTCCGGGGCGAAGTCGAAGCCGACGGGCTGGAGCTTCGGATAGGTGCGCAGGACCTGGACGGCCTCGGTGGCACCCTCCGGCTCCGGCGGGGGTGGCGCCTGCGCCGGAAGCGGCCGGGCCTCGAGGTCCTCACGCTGCACCAGGCTGGACAAGCGCCGACCCGGATGGAGCGTCAACGGCGTGGAGTCCTCCCACCGCTCACGGAACGAGGTCTCGAGATCGAAGACCGCTGGCCCGGTGACCGCGGCCTGCACGTCGTGCCAGGCCGGTCGTCGCCCGAACAGCTGCGGCATCGCGATGACCTGGGGGTCACCCCTGTGATCGGCGTCGTCGCGGCGGCTGTGGCAGAGGTCGATACCACCGACGAAGGCGATGTCACGGCCGGGATCATCACCGTGGCGCAGGACGACGAACTTCTGGTGGTGGGCGCCACCGGTGCGCACCCGCATGTCGCGCAGGCACTGACCACCCGCCTCCTCGATCTCGATGCCGAGCAGCCGCGACTTCTCGGAGTGAAAGCCGATCTTGCTCCAGTGCGAGCGCCAGAGCAACCCGCGCACGTCCGCTCCCCGACGCGCTGCAGCGGAGAAGGTGGCGGACAAGGTGTGCCGGGGATCATCGGTGAGCTGCTCGTCGGGATCACCGCGCCAGTCGACGAAGTAGAGCAGGTCACCCTTTCCGAGCTCGCCCACCCGCTCGTGCAGCTCGGCGAAGTACGGGCCGCCGTGCACCAGTAGGCGCACCGTGTTGCCGACGCTCCAGGCCGTCCCTTCCGGGTGATGGGCGTCGATCCGGGTGTGCGAGTTGTCTCGCTCGGCCGGAAGGAGGAAAAGGTCTGCGTCCACCCGACCCATCCTGCCGTCCGCGCGGTTGCATCGGAACCCCACCCCCGCACACAGTCGAGGTCCCTGCCGGTGTGCGGGAGCAGCCGGTTGAGCACACGCCTGCGCACGGGAGGAACATCCGCGCGCCCCCCGGCGGTTGTACCCGGCACATCCCAGCACCCGACGACGAGGAGCCAACCATGCGAGCCATCTGGAACGACAAGGTCATCGCGGAATCCGACACAACGGTCGTCGTCGAGGGGAACCACTACTTTCCCCTCGCGTCCGTCGACCAGGAGGTGCTCCGACCGTCGGCCACCCAGAGCGTCTGCCCCTGGAAGGGCACGGCGTCCTACTGGTCCCTCGAGGTCGACGGCCAGACGAACCCCGACGCGGCGTGGGCCTACCGCGAGCCCAAGGACGCAGCGGCTGAGATCAAGGACCACGTCGCGTTCTGGAAGGGAGTCACGATGCAGCCCTGAGCGCTCGCCACGTGGCCGGTGCCCGTGATGCCCCCGGGGGGCCTGGCCGGGGCCTCAGATCGCGAAGTACGCGATGAACACCGCGAAGACCAGCGGCACCCCGAACACGACGTCCAGGACGTTGAAGGGCACCCAGAAGATGTGGGTCACCTTCCACCCGTAGTCGGCCTCGGGCCATTCCGGCGGAACCCACCGCCGTGCGCGCCAGAGTCGCTGCCCGAGGAACAGCACGGCGTACACGCCCACGGCCACCCACCACGCGTCGATGGCGCCGTTCGTGGTCATACCGGGGCCAGGGTCATGACTGACCGATCGACTCCAGCAGAGCGGCGAACCACGGGGTCCCGGTGTCGAACGCCTTGCCGCCGGCGATCCTCGGGAACTCGATGGCGCGCAGCTCTCCGCCACGCTCCTCGTCGTGCCCGATGACGCCTGACTCACCGCGCAGCGCGCAGTCCACCGCCAGGTCGGTGCACTCACGGATCAGCGCGAGGTCACGGTCGTTGGCAGCCGCCGAGCGCGAGAAGTAGCCGGACTTCTGCACCATCGTCTTCTCGGCCCCGAGGAGCTCGGCGAACTGCTTGGCGAACCAGGCCCCGGGGTTGACCTTGTCGAGCTGCACGTGGCCGAAGGGGTCCTTGGGCACCTCCTGGCCCGCTGCCTCCAGCTCGGCCACGACTTCGGCGACTCCGGCGCCCTCCGACAAGAAGATGTTGACGCAGCCGATCTCGTCCATCACCGCGCGCAGCCGTTGCGCCTCCGACGCGAGGTCGATGTGCCGCTCGGGCACGAACACGCCGTGCACGTCCCACCGCCTGGGGTCGTTGCCGATGGCCGGCACGAACTCCTGCTGCTCCACCCACTGGTGGTACGCCTCGGCGGTTGCGGCCGTGAGCCATCCGCAGTTGCGCCCCATCACCTCATGGACGATGAGCATCCGCGGGTTGGAGGAGTGCTCGGCGATGATGTTCTGCGCGAAGACCGACCCCTGCTCAGCGGCGGTCCAGGCGCCGAGGGACTGGACGATCGGGATGACGTCGTTGTCCACCGTCTTGGGCAGGCCGACCACGGTGAGCTCGTAGCCGTTCGCGTGCAGGTAGTCCGCGAGATCCGCCGCCGTGCCGTTCGTGTCGTCGCCACCGATGGTGTGCAGCACGTCCACCCCGTCTGCGGTGAGCTGCTCGGCGGCCACGTGCAGCGGATCCTGCCCTTCGGTGATGAGGCCGCGCCCGAGGCAGTCCGCCACGTTGGTGAGCTTGACGCGACTGTTCCCGATCGGGGAGCCACCGAAGCGGTGGAGCAGGTAGGCCTTCTCGCGCACCTCGGGGGTGACCTCGACGTACTGACCACGGAGCAGCCCGGCATACCCGTTGGTGTAGGCGATGATCCGCACCTCCGGAGCGGCCTGCGTGTAGCGCTCGATGAGCCCGCCGACGGCGGAGGAGAGGCAGGGGGCAAGTCCCCCGGCGGTCAGCATGGCGACGGTGCGGACGGGCATGGGGCGCTCCTGCGGTCAGTGGTTCCGTGGTGGGTGCGGATGCCGGAATCGCACTCCCAGCGCCCCCATTGTGGCGTGACCGGTTCAGGGGCTGCCACCCGACCACGATGCGAGCGTCCCGACAGGCGTGAAGAAACGACCCACTGGTCGACTGTTCACGCCCAGGTGGCTTCAGACCCCGCGCAGCTCGGCGGCGACGAGCTCGGCGGTCTGCACCATGTTCAGCGCAGCGCCCTTGCGCAGGTTGTCCCCGGAGATGAACAGCTCGAGGGTGTTGGGCGCGTCAGAGCTCTGACGGATCCGACCGGCGAAGCGTGGGTCTGCTCCGACCACGTCGCTGGGCGTGGGGAACTCCGGCTCGTCGGGGTCGTCGAGCACCACCACGGCGGGCGCCTCCACCAGTGCCTGACGGGCCTCGGAGACCTTGATCCTGCGGCCGAAGGTCGCGTGCACGACGACAGAGTGCGAGGAGATCACCGGCACCCGGACGCACGTCGCGAAGACGGGGAGGTTCGGCAGGTCGAGGATCTTGCGGATCTCATCTCGCACCTTGACCTCCTCGGAGGTCCACCCACCTCTCACGTGGCTACCGACGAACGGGATCACGTTGAGCACCAAGGGTGCCGGGAAAAGTGACGCGCCGAGTTCCTCCTCGATGAGCCGGCGCACGTCGCCGGGTCGGGTGCCGAGCGTGCGGTCACCGTGCACGACCTCGATCTCGTCGTACAACCGACTCATCCCCGCGCGCCCTCGCCCCGACGCCGCTTGCAGCGTCGTGACGACCAGACCGGTGAGCTCCCACACCGCGTGCAGGACGGCAAGGGCGTCGATCATCGTCATGACCGTGGCCCCGGGGTTGGCGATGATGCCGCGAGGTCGGTCCATCGCCTTGCGCGAGTTGACTTCGGGCACCACCAGCGGCACGTCGTCGCGCGTGCGGAAGACGGTGCTGTTGTCGATCGCGACCACCCCTCGTGCGGCGGCCAGCTCGACCCACT
>JBDSVV010000418.1:0-2802 GCA_039927035.1 Ornithinibacter sp.
AGTGGCGTAGGTCACAGGTGTCAAGCCGAACGTCCAACGGGACGTCCGCTGAGATTCCACGGACGTGGTGCGTGGTGACGGGAGAGGATGACGCCGTGATCGAGATCGACGGACTACGTGCTCCGGAGGGCGTGCTGGTCTCCGAGGCCGTTCGTTGTTACTACCTGGAGGACCAGAGCAAGACCGAGATCGCCGCGGCGATGGGGGTGAGTCGGTTCAAGGTGGCCAGGCTGCTCGAGACCGCACGGACCTCGGGAATGGTCCGCATCGAGGTGCTCGACCCGAGCGGGGTGGACGGTGAACTGTCGGCACGGATCCGCACCGCGTTCTCGCTGCGTCGGTGCATCGTCGTGAGCTGTGCCGACAGCTCTCCGGCCGTTCGTAGCCTAGTGGGATCTGCTGGGGCACAAGTGATCTCCGACGTCGTCGGTGCTGACGACGTCCTTGGCCTGCCGTGGGCGAGGACGGTGGCCGCGATGCTGCGGTCCCTGACGGCGCTACCGCCCGTGCCCGTGGTCCAGCTGAGTGGGTCGCTGGTCATCCCCCGAGAGGACAGCCCCGTCGACATCGTCCGCACGGTCGCGGGGCTCACCGGCGCCGACGCGTGGGTCTACTACTCGCCGCTGGTGCTCGACGACGCCGGCAGTGCCGATGCCATGAGGCGCCAGCCGGCCGTCAGGGCTGCGATGGCCCAGGTGCCTCGCGTCACCGTGGCCGTGGTGAGTATCGGCGCCTGGTCCTCGGGGCAGTCCACCATCCACGACGCCCTCCCCGAGGAGGTGCGTGCCGACGTGGCTCGCCACGGGACCGTCGGGGAGGCACTTGGAGTCTTCTTCGACGCCGACGGGGCGGTCGTGCACCCGGAGGTGTCCGACCGCATGGTGACCATCACCGCCGAGCAGCTGTACGGCATCCCTGAGGTGGTTGCCCTCGCCACCGGGGCCGTCAAGGCCCGCGCCGTGCGCGGCTTCCTCCGCGGCGGCTACGCGAGCAGCCTGGTCGTCGACCGCTCGCTCGCCCTGGCACTGCTCTCGCTCCACGAATGACCGGGCGGGGGCCTCGCCTCGCTCAGCGGCGCGACTGCTCCGCAGCCTGGCGAGCCGACCAGATACGGTCCGCGGCATCGATGCTCGCCCGGTCTGACAGGTCCACACCGGCCCGCTCCGCGGCCGCCCGTGCCGTCGCTGTCGTGAGGTCGGGGGCGCGCACGACCTCCGGCTGGATCGCCCCGTCGGCCGCGGCATACCGCCTCTGACCGTCCGCGAGCTTCTTCGACGACCCCTGAGCCCTGGTGAGCAGAGCAGCGGTGACAGTGACGGTGGCACCGGTGACGAAGGGGCTCACCGCGGGGGTGTAGCCGGAGGACTGACCGGTCTTGTTGGGGTGGTAGGACTCCGAGGTGGGGGTGGACAGCCCGTTGAGCCATTCGGGGCTGTCGCAGACGGCGTGCCCGACGAAGCGGGACGTCGGATCGGCGAAGGAGAAACCGGACGCGCCGGCGCGGGCCGCGAGGGTGGAGTTCATCAGGTCAGCCGTCTCGTTGAGCCGCTTCTCCTCCGTGGGTGAGAACCAGGTGAGGAGGTTGCAGTCCTCGCCATTGAAGATCCTGGGGTAGCCGACGACCGTGACCTTCGCCTGCGGTGCCCGGCTGCGGATGCTCGCGTAGAGCGTCTTCAGCGACCCGGGGAGGGTGTTCCGGATGTAGGACTGGGCCTTGTCGACGGCCCCGTAGCAGTTGCTGAGCCACGCCGGCTGGGCGCAGGTCGTCAGCACGCTCGCGAAGCCGGCGTCGTTGCCGCCCACCGAGATCGTGACGTATGCCGTTGACGAGCTCAGCGCTGACAGCTGGGTGTTCGTCACGTCGGGGATCTTCGCGCCCGAGCATGCGCGGAAGTTCAGGGCGTATCCCTTGGCCGACGAGATCAGCGACGGGTAGGCGTACACCGACCGCTGGCAGCTCGTGCCGTCGTCGATGTAGGACCGGGTGCCGGTGCCCGAGGAGTAGCTGTCGCCGAGCGCGACGTAGGCCGGCGCAGCCGCCTGCGCGGGTGCGGCGCCGATCACCAGAGCCGTGGCCGAGGCGATCGCAGCAGCGACCAGGACGGGTCGAGCGACCATGGGGTGCTCCTTCGGGTGGTGTGGTGCCGGTCACACTAGGCCGCCTCGGGTGGTCGTGCCGGGTGAACGGGGACGTGGGTGCTGCCGGGGTCGCAGAAGGGCGACACGGAGGGGGGTGCGTAGCATCGCCGGGTGGCTCTCACCGATCTCTCCCGATGTTCCGCCGCGTTCCGCGACCGGGGTGACCCGCTGGCCGGATCCGCGCCCGTCGCCTCGCGGTGGCTGCTCATCGAGCACCCGGGGCCGTGGTCCAAGGAGCCGTTGGACACCCCTCCGCTGACCGGCAGCGTCGGCGAGAAGGTGGGCCGCACCTGTGCGTCCTTCGGTGGCCGCGTGCTGCTGATACGACGCTCGGGCCGACGTGGCTCTGAGGAGGGGGACCGGTCGTGGTTCGCCGTTGACACGGTGCGCGGCACCTGGGTGCACGGCCTGTGGCGCACCCCCGAGGACCTGGTGCGCGCGGCCACGGCGCTCGGCGTCGAGCTGAGTGACAGCGACGACGACGCGGCGCCCATGGTGCTCGTCTGCACCCATGCGACCCGCGACGCGTGCTGTGCGGTGCGCGGCCGGCCGATCGCGACGTCGCTGGCACGCCGGTGGCCCGAGGAGATCTGGGAGTGCACCCACCTCGGGGGGCACCGCTTCGCGGGGACCCTGCTCTCCCTTCCGGACGGCGCCTGTTAC
>JBDSVV010000419.1:0-5442 GCA_039927035.1 Ornithinibacter sp.
TTCGCGACCTCGACGGCCTTCTCCATCTTCTCCTCGGCCTCGAACAAGGTCTCGTCGATCATCGCGGCGGTTCTCCTTCGGTATGCCGCGTGGGGACGCGGCGGTGTGGGTGCCAGTGTGTCAAAGCCGAGCGTCGGGTGGGAGTCACCCCGCGGAGACGAGCGTGCCGATCGGCTCCCCGCGCAGGGCTCGGGTGATGTTCCCGTCGCCCTCCATCCCGAACACGACCATCGGGAGGGCGTTGTCCATGCAGAGGCTGAACGCGGCCGCGTCCACCACCTTCAGCCCGCTGCGCAGCGCGTCCGCGAAGGTGACTGTGTCGAGCTTGCGCGCGTCGGGGTTGCTGCGGGGGTCGGAGTCGTAGACCCCGTCGACACCGTTCTTGCTCATCAGGACCGCATCGCAGTGGCACTCCAGGGCGCGCTGGGCGCTGACCGTGTCGGTGGAGAAGTACGGCATCCCGGCTCCGGCGCCGAAGATCACGACCCGGCCCTTCTCCAGGTGCCGGATGGCGCGCCGCGGGATGTAGGGCTCGGCGACCTGGCCCATGGTGATCGCCGTCTGGACGCGGGTGTCGATGCCCTCCTTCTCAAGGAAGTCCTGCAGGGCCAGGCAGTTCATCACCGTGCCGAGCATGCCGATGTAATCGGCCCGGCTGCGGTCCATCCCCTTCTGCTGCAGCTCGGCGCCGCGGAAGAAGTTGCCACCGCCGACGACGATCGCCACCTCGATGCCCTCGCGCACAGCTGCCGCGATCTGGCGCGCGATGCCGCGCACGACGTCTGGATCGACGCCCACGCTGCCGCCGCCGAAGACCTCGCCCGAGAGCTTGAGCAGGACGCGCCGGGCGCGCTCGGCCTGCGCTGGGGGTGGGGGAGCCTCGGTCAGGGCGTGCGTGCTCACGTGGCCTCCTGGCAGGGTCATGGCGGTCGCCCGATCCTGTCACACGGTGGAGCGCTGGGCCCCAGCGGAGGCCATCCGGGATGCCGGACGACACCACTTCCTGGTCCATCGCCACGGGCCACGCTCGGTCGAGTACCCCGGGCGGACCGCGCGCCCCAGATCCAGCGATGCTGAGGCGCGCCCCCGCCCGCCAGGGAGTCAGAGACGACCACTTGGCCGACCGCCGCCCCTGGGTCACGCTCGCCCGGGTGGCCCGCCATCCGCGAGGGCGACTCACGCCGGGTGCTTCACCACCCGGCGTTGCGCAGCATGAAGTCGCGGTCGGTGTCGCGTCCGCCCCGGGGGTCCTGCGGTGGCGTGACCTCCTGGCTCGTGAGCATGTCCTGCGGCCTGACCCGGCCCAGATCGGTGTGCACCCTGTGCTCGATCTCGTGCGCGGTGTCCTCGAGCGTGATGTCGTCGTGCGCCACGGCGACGCCTCCTCTCCCAGGCGTTCATTGTCCACCTCCGGTGCGCTCCGGTGCGCTCCGGTGCGCTCCGGTGCGAGGATGCGGGCGTGGACGACACGCGCGAGGTTCTCACCTGGGCCGACTTCGACCGTTCCGTGTGGGACCTCGCGGAGCGGATCGCCGCCGACCGGGTGCCCGACATGATCCTGTCGATTGCGCGGGGCGGCCTGCTCATCGGCGGAGCGCTGGGCTACGCCCTGGGCGTGAAGAACACCTACACGATGAACGTCGAGTTCTACACCGGCGTCGAGGAGCGGCTGGAGGTGCCTCGCATCCTGCCTCCCGCCCCCGACTTCGTGGACCTGCACGATGCGCTGGTGCTCGTGGCCGACGACGTCGCCGACACCGGACTCACCCTGGAGTCGGTGCAGCAGTTCTGCGCGGGCAAGGTCGGCGAGGTGCGCACCGCGACGATCTACGCCAAGCCGCGCTCGGTCGTCCGACCCGACTACGTTTGGCGCGAGACCGACCAGTGGATCACCTTCCCGTGGAGCGACCGCCCGCCGGTGACCGGTCGCGGCGTCCTCGACTCCTGATTCGAGCCGCCCGGCTCGACCCACCTGGCTCAGCACACCTGTCGCAGAGCGCGGTATGCCGCCCGCTCTGGTGAGCGGACGGCATACCGGATGCTGCGTGGTGGGGCTTTGGTTTCAGGCGCCCACGCGGTAGCGCACGAAGGCCTTGGCGTCGGCGCCAGACTCCTCGAGCACCTTGGCGACGGTCTTCTTCGGCTCCTTGGCGAACGGCTGCTCAAGCAGGACGTTCTCCTTGAAGAAGCCGTTGACCCGACCCTCGACGATGCGCGGCAGCGCGCCCTCGGGCTTGCCCTCCTCCTTGGCGGTGGCCTCCGCCACGCGGCGCTCGTTCTCCACCGTGGTCTGGTCCACCTCCTCGCGGGTGAGGACGGTCGGGCTGAAGGCCGCGACGTGCATCGCGACATCGCGCGCGACCTGCTCGTCGCCACCGACGGTCGCCACGAGGACGCCGATCTGCGCAGGCAGGTCGGGGCTCGTCTTGTGCAGGTAGGAGACGACGTGCTCGCCTTCCAGGCGGGCCACTCGCTTGACCTCGATCTTCTCGCCGATGCTGGCGTTGGCACCGTCGAGCAGCTCCTGGACGGTCTGACCGTCGGGGAGCGTGGTCGCGAGCAGCTCCTCTGCGTCGGCCGCCTTGGTGTCGACGGCCTGAGTGAGGACCTGGTCGGCCAGAGCGAGGAACTTCTCACCCTTGGCGACGAAGTCGGTCTCGCACAGGACCTCGACCAAGGTGCCCTCGCCCCCGGAGGCGCGGGCGATGACCAAGCCGTTGGAGGCCGTGCGGCCCTCGCGCTTGGTGACGCCCTTCAGGCCCTTGACCCGCAGGATCTCGGTGGCCTTGTCGCGGTCGCCGTCGGCCTCCTCGAGTGCCTTCTTGACGTCGAGCATGCCGGCGCCGGTGGACTGCCGGAGAGCCTTGATGTCAGCGGCGGTGTAGTTCGCCATGAGTCGTGATCGCTTCTTTCCGTGTGCGGTGTCGGATTGGGAGGAGGCTCAGGCCTGCTCTGCCTCGGCGGCCGGAGCGGCCTCGTCGGCGGATGCCTCAACCTGGGGGGCCTCGACGGCAGGAGCCTCAGCCGCCTGGGGGGCCTCGACGGCCGGAGCGGCCTCCTCGACAGGAGCCTCAGCCGCCTGGGGGGCCTCGACGGCCGGAGCCTCGACCTCGGTGGGAACGTCGGTGACCTCGGCCTCTGCTGCCTCGGGGGCGGCTGCGGCGGCGGTGTCGCCGGCCTCGGGGGACACGGCATCCGTGGTGTCGGCGGCGTCACCGGCGAGGAGCTCGCGCTCCCACTCGGCGAGCGGCTCGTCGGCGACCTGGGCCGCCTCGCCCTCGTTGTCGCGGGAACCCGCACGCGACATCAGGCCGTCAGCCACAGCGTCGGCGATGACCCGGGTGAGCAGCGTGACCGAGCGGATCGCGTCGTCGTTGCCGGGGATCTTGTAGTCGACCTCGTCGGGGTCGCAGTTGGTGTCGAGGATCGCAATGACCGGAAGCCCCAGCTTGCGTGCCTCGTCGACGGCCAGGTGCTCCTTCTTGGTGTCGACGATCCAGACGGCCGAGGGGACCTTGCCCATGGTGCGGATGCCGCCCAGGGTCTTTTGGAGCTTGTCCCGCTCGCGCTTGAAGATGAGCAGCTCCTTCTTCGTGAAGCCCGAGCCGGCCACGTCGTCGAAGTCGAGCTCCTCGAGCTCCTTGAGGCGGGTGAGCCGCTTGGAGATCGTCTGGAAGTTGGTGAGCATGCCACCGAGCCAGCGGTGGTTGACGTAGGGCATGCCCACGCGGGTCGCCTGCTCGGCGATGGGTTCCTGCGCCTGACGCTTGGTGCCGACGAAGAGGATGGTGCCGCCGTGGGCGACGGTCTCCTTGACGAACTCGTACGCGTTGTTGATGTAGGTCACCGACTGCTGCAGGTCGATGATGTAGATGCCATTGCGCTCGGTCATGATGAAGCGCTTCATCTTCGGGTTCCAGCGGCGGGTCTGGTGCCCGAAGTGGACGCCGCTCTCGAGGAGCTGGCGCATGGTGACGACGGCCATCGTCGTTCTCCTTGCTCTGTGGTTGTCAGTTGCGTCGGGGCCGCGAGGGTGCGGCCCCTGCCTGGCGCTTGCAACGCACCCCGCCCGCCACCCGCTGCCGGGTGCTGGGACTGCCGTGGTGCGCCCCGTGATCGGAGGTCCAACCTCGTCACACGGTGGAAGACGCGCGAATTCGACCGGCGAAACCGGTCGTCATCCCATCCTAGGGCCAGTGTGCCGCTCACTGAAATCGGTGGCACGCTCAACCTCGCCTAGTCCCACGGGGCGGGGAGATACCCGAGGCCCGCGTCTTCGCGGACCTCACCGGACCAGCACGGCATACCCTCGGCGCATGACCGGACCGCTCGGAAACCCCGCTCTCGCACCTTTCGGGACCTCGATCTTCGCGACGATGACGGCACTGGCCCAGGAGCACGATGCCATCAACCTGGGCCAAGGCTTCCCCGACACAGACGGCCCGCGCGAGGTGCTGGACGCGGCTGTCGACGCGATCCGTTCCGGGCGCAACCAGTATCCGCCGGGCACTGGTGTGCCGGAGCTGAAGTCGGCCATCGCCGCGCATCAGAAGCGGTTCTACGGCCTCGAGGTCGATGCCGCGTCGGAGGTGCTCGTGACCGTGGGGGCCACGGAGGCCATCGCTGCCACCGTGCTCGCCCTCGTGCGGCCCGGCGACGAGGTCGTGACGTTCGAGCCCTACTACGACTCGTATGCCGCAACCATCGCGCTCGCGGGCGGGGTGCGTCGCACGTCGGTGCTGCGCTTCCCCGACTTCGCCGTCGACGAGGCCTCGCTGCGAGCGGCGTTCTCCGACCGCACCCGGCTGGTGCTGCTCAACACCCCACACAACCCGACCGGCAAGGTCTTCACCCGGACCGAGCTTGACCTGATCTGCTCCCTGGCACGAGAGCACGACGCCTGGGTCGTCACCGACGAGGTCTACGAGCACTTGCTCTTCGACGGTGCCGAGCACGTGCCGGTCGCCTCGCTGCCGGGGATGCGCGAGCGCACCCTGACGATCTCCTCCGCGGGGAAGACCTTCTCGACCACGGGCTGGAAGGTGGGCTGGGTCAGCGGTCCGGCCGAGGCGGTCGCGGCGATCTTCGCCGTCAAGCAGTTCCTCACCTTCGGCTCGTCGGGGCCGTTCCAGCCAGCGGTCGCCGTCGGCCTCGGCTTGCCGGATGAGACGTATGCCGGTCTTGCCAGGACCATGCAGGCCAAGCGGGACGTGCTCCTCGAGGGGTTGGCCCGTGCCGGCCTGAGTGCCTCGGTGCCGCAGGGGACCTACTTCGTCGTCGCGGACGTGTCCCCGCTGGGCGCCAGGGATGCGCTCGAGTTCTGCCTCGACCTGCCCGCTCGGATCGGCGTGGTGGGCATCCCGGTGTCGGTGTTCCACGACGACGTGGAGGCAGCGCGCACACTGGTGCGCTTCGCGTTCTGCAAGGACGACGAGGTGCTCC